>CAJZGQ010000018.1 GCA_916048115.1 uncultured Streptococcus sp.
AGCCTCATTCTGATATTGCTTTTGTGGATATGAAAAGTTTTTATGCTAGCTGTGAATGTGTCCGTCTGGGGCTCAACCCCTTGACGACTTCCCTTTGCGTCATGAGCCGGAGCGACAATTCTGCTGGTCTGATTTTGGCCAGCTCTCCCGTTTTCAAACAAGTCTTTGGCAAGAATAATGTGAGCCGGAGCTACGACCTGCCTTTTGATCTCAAGACCAGAAAATTCAATAGCTACGTCGCAAAAAAACAAGGATTGCCGACGGATCCAGGCTTTATTGCATCCATTGAATCCTGGGCCAAGAGGACCCTGATTGTGCCGCCACGCATGAATGCCTACATTCAGGTCAATATGGAGATTCAGAAGGTTTTTCAGGAATTTGCGGCACCCGATGATATTTTCCCTTACTCGATTGACGAAGGCTTTATCGATCTGACTTCTTCCTTAAATTATTTTATTCCAGATTCCTCCCTCTCGCGAAAGGAAAAACTGGACCTCCTTTCTGCCAGGATCCAAAAAAGAATCTGGCAGGAAACTGGAATCTACTCTACCATCGGCCTCAGCAATGCCAATCCCCTTCTTGCTAAACTAGCCTTGGACAATGAAGCCAAGCATTGCCGAAATATGCGCTCCAATTGGTCTTATGAAGATGTAGAAAGTAAGGTCTGGAAACTGCCCCAGCTCACTGATTTTTGGGGCATTGGACGTCGTACGGAAAAACGATTGCAAAAGATCGGGATCACGTCGATTGCCGAACTGGCCCAGGCTCACCCAGATCTCTTAAAGAAAGAATTCGGAGTCATGGGGCTGCAACTGTGGTTCCATGCTCATGGCATTGATGAAAGCAATGTCCACAAACCTTATCGTCCGAAATCGCGAGGCATTGGTAACTCTCAAATCTTGCCCTATGACTACCATCTACAAGCTGATATTGAACTGGTGTTTCGGGAGATGGCTGAGCAGGTGGCTATTCGCTTGCGACGGAAAAAAAAGAAGACCCAGCTGGTCTCCATTCATGCCTCCTACTCCAAAATCGAGGGGCTTCCGTCCATTCACTGCCAGCAAAAGATTGAGCCCACCCAATCCACCAAGGTTTTATCCGATACGGTTCTGCGGCTCTTTCGCTCCAAGTACGAAGGAGGCGCCATTCGCCAGATCGGTGTTTTTTATGGAGAACTTGTCGAGGAGTCTCTTCAACTCTTTTCTCTCTTTGAAGATCCAGTAGCCTTGGAAAAAGAGGAGAAACTCCAGCAGACGATTGACCGCATTCGGGACCAATTTGGCTTCGCCTCTCTTCAGAAAGGCTCCTCACTACTAGAAAACTCACGCGCCATTGCACGCAGTAAATTAACAGGCGGACATTCCGCAGGAGGCTTAGATGGATTAACATGATCGACCGTTCTTATCTCCCTTATCAATCTGCCCGCGAATTTCAAGATCGTGGCATGGCCAAATGGGCCGGCTTCTTTTTATCCGAGCACACAACTGCCCTGCATACAAAAGAAATTGACCGCAGTCAGCTCACAATTCTTCCACTTGCTGAACAGATCCAGCTCCTGGAGCAGGCCTTGCAACAACAAACGACGATCTCGATCACAATTCTAGAGGGGAATCAATTTGCAACCTACACAGGTTTGATTCACACCTTATCTGCTTCTGAGCTTCTTCTCAAAAGCGATGGCCACTACCACCGTCTCCTCGTAGACTCTATCATTTTTATTGAATCTGAGGAAACACCCTATGAAACCTATTCAGACTAAACACGAATTACAATTTGATTATTTTTCGGAGAATTACCACCAATTTGAGACGGACTTTTACAAGTGGGCCGCTACTTCTACACCGCTTGTCTTTTTAGAAGACGATATTCTCCACTCTATGGCAGCAGGCCAGCGAAACTACTTTCGTCTTCACCACACCAAAAGTCGGGATCATCGAGACCATTATTTCTATTTTAAGGTTTCCACACTCTCCCAATCACCACTGACCCGTATTTACGCTTATACAGGACATCACTTACAAAAGATAGTTCCTCATCAAACAGAGAAAAAGGATAGCTTGATCTAAGAAGCTATCCTTTTTCTTGATTTATGGGATTCACTACAGTCCTTACGAGTGATTAGAATCCATCTACGTTGGTGTAGATTTTTTGTACGTCCTCGTCGTCTTCAAGAACGCTGTAAAGTTTTTCAAATGTTTCCAAATCTTCACCTGACAACTCAACTTCTGATTGAGGAATCATTTCCAATTCTGTTACTTGGAATTCTTCGACACCTGATTCACGCAAAGCAACGATTGCTTTGTGAAGATCAGTTGGAGCAGTGTAGACTGTGATCGTTCCTTCTTCTGCTTCGACATCATCTACATCCACATCTGCTTCAAGCAAAAGCTCAAAGATGGCATCGGCATCATCACCAGCAAAGACGATAACTCCCTTGTTGTCAAAGAGGTAAGATACAGAACCTGAAGCTCCCATGTTCCCACCGTTTTTACCAAAAGCAGCACGGACATTGGCAGCTGTACGGTTAACGTTTGAAGTCAAAGTATCAACGATCAACATCGAACCATTTGGTCCAAATCCTTCGTAACGTCCTTCTGTAAAGGTTTCGTCAGTGTTTCCTTTTGCCTTATCAATCGCTTTATCAATCACGTGTTTTGGCACTTGCGCTTGTTTAGCACGGTCAATAACGAATCTCAAAGCAGTATTTAGTTCTGGATCTGGTTCACCCTTTTTAGCAGCTACATAGATCTCCACACCAAATTTGGCATACACTTTTGAGTTGGCACCATCTTTGGCAGTTTTCTTGGCAACAATATTGGCCCATTTACGTCCCATGAGGATTCTCCTTAAATTTTTTCAAATTATTTTCAATCTTTAACATTATATCACAAATCATCGCAGTTAGACTAGATTTTTCTATTTTTAGAAAGGGGATTTTATAGGAATTTTCTTCGAGTTGGGAATTTTAAATAGCTATCCTAACTATCAAAAAGCTCCTCTTTTAAAGACTTAATAATGATCTTTAAAAGAGAGGAAAGCGACACCTGACTCATCTAGCATATAAATCAGGCGATTCTCTGCATCAATCCGTCTTGACCATGCTCCTTGAAAGTCATATTTCAAGGGCTCAGGCTTACCAATCCCTGAAAATGGGTCCCTTTGGATCTCTTTGATAAGGGTATTGATTCGCTTCAGTGTTTTTTTGTCCTGACTTTGCCAGTAACAATAATCCTTCCAGGCATCTTCTGTAAACTTGAGTAACATCCGTTACCCCTCAATCTCATGGAGTTGAACCTGACCAGCTCGGACTTCTGCCATGCCCCGCAAGACCTTATCTGACAATTCCTTGTTCTGAGCTAGTCTCAGGGTTTCTTGTAGGCTGTCCCACTCGCTCTTAGAGATGACCACAATATCTTCGTCTGGATTCTTATTCACGACTGTCAAAGGCTCAAACTCATCATTCACCTTCTTCATATAATCCTTCAAATGATTGCGGAATGTTGAATAAACGACTGCTTCCATGACCATACCTCATTCTACCTCTTTTCTATTATTATACATGAAAAAGAAAAACTTGTCAGGAACTTGTACAAGTTTTTCCCTCTCCACTTAATTATTCGTAAAAAAGCTTCTAAATTTGGTAAAAAAAAATCTACTGTCTAAAAGGAATTTTTAGACAGTAGATAAACATTGTTTCCGTATATCATAAACTTCTTGCCTTATGTGAATGTGTGCAGAGAAAATTTACGTCAGACTGTTTATTCTTCCATTCTCACTGGCACCCGCCCCCAGATCTGCTCTGGCAATTGGGGATGGCCTAGTTGATACACCTGATCGGCTTGCTGGGTCAAACTGTCCCAAGGTTCCTTACCGATTCGGGTCACCAAGTCCACTTGACCTTTTAGTGATTTGAGATGAGCTTGTCCCTTTGCGGAAAATCCTAAGACATGAATGGCATCGGGAAGAGCTTGATCCATCGCTCCTACCAAGATGTAGGTCAAGATGCGGCGCACACGAGCCTTAGTATAACGCTTGGTTGCGACTTCCTCCACCAATTCTTCCACAGAGCTAGCACTTCGAACCGCATCATTTATCCGATTGGCCAGTTCTTCATTGACTTGAAAAATCTGTGTCAGATCTGGATGGGTTAGGATTTGATAACGGAGCAGTTGGTCATAATTCTCCCAAGATACCTGTGGAGCCGACTGAAAGAGTTGGCTATTGGGCATGAATCTAGCAACAAAGTCCTGATCTTCCTTGTGTAGGCGTAGACTAGTCGCAGAAGCATAGGCCACCTCTTTTTCTTCTGAATGGTAGCCCGCACCCTGGCGCTGGACGGGCTTAAGCACAATCCCCTTCCCAGCACAAGCCTTGGCATAAGCCAGCCCTAGAATATGATTGGGAGTATCCCCTGTGAACTCCACTCCAGCAAAGGTTTCCCACATTTTTTGCGTTTTCTGTGGATAGGATAAATCTTCTGGAAGACTTCGCAGGAAAGTTTCCATTTCCGCCTCTTTCTCCGCATAAACTGTAGCAATCGCTTGGTAATCTAAGACTTCTTCTGTCCCAAAGGTCAATTGGTCGATTCCCAGACGGGACAAGATTTCTACCGCTCCCTTGGCAAAATGATCAGCCGACTGAACAGCCACGAGAAAGGGGAGCTCGACCACCAGATCCGCCCCACTTTCCAAAGCCATCTGCGCGCGAATCCACTTGTCTACAATGGCAGGCTCGCCACGTTGAACAAAATTCCCAGACATAGCGACGATTTTCACCCCTTCTGCCTGTTCCAGCAAGTACTTGTGACCATTGTGAAAGGGATTAAATTCTGCAATAATACCTGTAACTGTCATGCTGTCCTACTTCTGTGCTACAAAAAACCAACGTTTGCTGGTCTTTGTCGGCTCCTTATCTTCAAAGTCTGCGTACAATTTGAAAGATTTAAAGCCAGCCTGCTCCAATAAGATGTCATAGGTTAAAACTTCATAAGTGCGTTCCTCATGGACTTCATCGTGCCGACTAAAGCTGCCATCCTCTTCTTGGACAAAGAAGGTCAGCTCATGGACGATCGAGTGAGGTGCCGCATCCTCATAGGTATCCCAGAGCATGGCAAAGTCTTCTGCATTTTCGTGGTAAGAATAGCCTGGAAAAACCTCATCCGTCTGGTAGGTCGAATGGACATCAAAGATAAAGACCCCGTCCTCATTGAGGGCACTGTAGACTTCTTTGAAGACATCCCCTACTTCTACCTCGTCCTGCATATAACAGATAGAATCGGAATAGCAGGTTACAAAGTCATAAGTGCCTGCTTGTGACAGGTCCAGCATATTGCCCTCGATAAAATCAATTTTCTGCTTGGCTGAAGCAGCTCTTTTTTCAGCAATTTTCAGCATGTCCGCACTCAGGTCTAATCCTGTCACATCAAAACCAGCTTGGGAAAAGCGAACAGACTGAATCCCTGTCCCACAAGCCAATTCCAGTAATTTTTTCTTATTTTTTGTCTTTGGGAGATGGCGGAGGGAAAAATCCGTCCACAAATCATACAGACTATCATCCATGACCGCATCGTAGACCGCCGCAAACGTTTCATAAGTCGCCATATTCATGATACCAAGTCCGTCCGTAATCCGATAGAAAATTAGGAGCACGACGATGGAGCTAAACTCCAAGGAGTGCTATCTATTTTCCGAGGAGTACAGGACGGGTTCAAATCCTTTCTAAGATACAAAGAGCGTTAAAAGCAAAGAGAAAATAGGAAACTTTCTGCCGTATCCTCAGATACAAAGGAAGTTACTCTTTTTCTCACAGCTTTTAGCTCGTGTTCAATTATCGAACTAACCAAACACGAGGCCCCATCCTTTCTTTCCATAGAATTTCAATTTAACCAACAAAACTCAGTTGCTACCAACTGAGTTTACCTGCTTATGCTAGGGCTGCTGAAAGATCGACAGCACTTGCTTCGTGCCATAGCTTTTCTAGGTTATAGTGGGCACGCATTTCTTCTGAGAAGACATGGACCACCACACTACCTAAGTCAAGAAGGACCCAACCTCCAGCTGAATCACCTTCGACGTGGCTGGCATTGCCACCAGCTTCAACGACCTTCTCGCGAATATTTTCAGCGATAGCCTCCAATTGACGGCTATTCATAGAGCTTGCGATGACAAAGTAGTCTGTCACGCTGGTTAAGCTTTGAACATCCAAAGCTACAATGTCTTCTGCACGCTTTTCATCTGCTGCTTTGACAACTAGTTCAAGTAGTTCTTTTTCTTTCATGTAATCCTCTTTCCTTAAAAAATTGATTTGTAATCTAAGACATCCGCAAAACGTTCTGCCCAAATATTTTCATAAAATTCATTAAGCGTTTCTGCTGGAATATCCTCTCCATCAAAGGTTGTGACAGCTCCTTCTGGAATGACCAGCTTGTAGCCATATTCAAATCCCACTTTGACGGATGTATCGACACAATATTCTGTCTGCATACCACACAGGACCAGTTGTTCAATCCCTTGTTGATCCAAGTATTCTTTTAATCCTGTCTCTTTAAATATGCTATTGTATCGCTTCTGAAACACCTTCTCATCTGCCTGCCTCTTCAACAAGGGCGATAATTGCCAATCTTCCGAAGTTAAAGCCTCTGGCGTTTCAATATGCTGCATGTAGATAATTTCAATCTGCTGTTTTCTAGCCTGATCTTGCAAATAAGCGATCTTCTCTAAGAGCTTTTCTGCCTCAAAACCTGTTTCCACTAAGATATTTTGTACATCAATAATGATAAAAGCTGTCTTCACTCACTGCTCCTCTTTCAAATACTTCACAAAGGCGTTATAGGTTTCAAGGGTTTGGGGATAAATGGGCAATCCTTGGTGGGCTAGGTGTTCGACTGTGCGAGCCGTCTCATAGGCCACGGCACGATCCAAGGAGACTTGAGCGATGTCACGTGCTTGATCCACTCCTGGGAAGGCCCGGTTGTGCTCAATGTAATCAGCCACATAGACAATCTTGTCTAAGGTTGACATCTGTCCACTCCCCACGGTGTGAATCTCAATACTGCGAAGAATGGCTGGATCTGTCAGTCCGAGGTCTTCTTGGATCTTGTAAATCCCGACCATCCCATGCCAGACATTGTTGCCCCAGTTTTTTAATGCTGGATCCAGCTCATAGCGATCAATCAAGTTCAGAAATTCCTGATCTGATAATTTCTTGGCGTAGTCATGTAACAAACCTGCTAGACCAGCCTGCTCTTCATCAGCCCCATAGCGTTTGGCCAAGTCACGCGCAGCCTTCTCAACCCCTAAACAGTGAGTAAGCCGCTTTTCTGGCAGGATTTGGCGCATTTTTTCAAGCAAGACCTCACGAGAAAAGCCTAGATAGTTTTCATAGGTCATTGATACAATCCTTCTTTCTTGATGTAATCCAAGACTGGTTTTGGCAACATAAAATTCGGCGTCCGGCCTTTGGCTACAAAATCACGCACCATACTAGAGGAGATGTCCATGAGAGGAACATCCACCCAGATCACCGGATAAGAAGTCCCCGCCTTATAGCGTGGTCGCTGGACCCCGACAAATTGCACAATCTCCACCAATTCATCGATGCGGTGCCATTTTGGTAAATAATCCACCATATCTGCACCAATAATGAAGTAATAATCTGTGTCTGGATCCCGTTCATTGAGCAAGAGCATGGTGTCGTAGGTATAGGAAATCCCTTTCCGCTCGAGTTCAATCGTCTCGATTTCCAGACCTTCAATACCTTCAATGGCTAATTCCAGCATCTTAAGGCGATGGTGCTCTGCAATCGTCCCCTTGGCATCGACATGCGGTGGCTCATACTCAGGCATCAAGAGCACCTTATCTAATCCTAATTGTTGGCGCACTTGATCCGCAACGACCAAATGGGCATTGTGGACCGGATTGAAATTTCCACCCAAAATACCAACTTGTTTGCGTTTCTTGTCTTTGATCTCTGGCTCTAACTCTACCTTGGTAAAGGGAGTCAATAGTTCAATTGCCATAGGTTTGCTCTCCTCGATGTCTTAAATTTCTTTTACCTTCGCTGAAATTTTACGATTTTCTTTTTTGCTCGATTGTTTAAACAAGATGAGAATCCGACCAATCTTTTGGACCGTTTCCACACCGATTTCCTCTTCTAAGATTTCTGCTACTTCATGGATATTCTCATCCGTATTTTGAAGAAGGGTCACCTTGATCAGTTCACGCGCATCCAGCGCTTGGCGCACACTGGTTTTGATTTGGTCATTGAGCCCGTTTTTCCCAATTTGGATAATAGGTTTGAGGCTGTGGGCTTGGCTATTGAGGAAAGCCCGTTGTTTAGATGTTAATGTCATGCTTTTACTTCCTTTTTTCTTGATCGTTATTTTAAGTGGTGGGGACGGCCGGAACTAATTTTTCAAAGATCTCATCTTTGAAAAATGGATTTCCTCACCTCAAAATGGAGCCTTGGTCTCCATTTTGCCCTTTCCAATCTATCGATTGGCAACTACACCACGGCAATAACGATCTCTTGATGAGCTCACTTTGTTCGCTCTTCAGATATATTTTTTCCTGTTTTTTTAAATAATAGCTTTGCGGGTGACGACGGCGACGCCTTCTGGTGCCCACACAGCTACTTTTGCTTCCCCATTGACGCGGATCCATCCGAGTCCAGAGATGACGAGGTCTGTCTTGTCCTTGATGGTAAACTCATGAGAAACCAAGGGTGGGAATTCTTCTTTTTCCTTGCTGTTAGGAGGAGTTAGTAAGCCACCGACATGCTTGTCATAAAAGGCGGTCGCTCCTTCGAGCTTGGTCCGATGAAGCTTGAGTTCGTTGTCAAAGAAGGCAGTGAACCCTTGCTTTTCTCCCTTGATAAAGTCAAAGCGTCCCAGACCACCCAAGAAGAGGGTTTGCTCTGGATTGAGCTGGTAGGTCTTGGGCTTGATTTCCTTTTTAGGACTGACATACTTGAGGTTTTTCGCCGTCAAGTAGTGAGCCATCTGGTGGCGATGGATAATCCCTGGTGTATCGTAGATGTAGGATCCATCGTCCAGTGGGATTTCAATCTTGTCCAGTGTTGTCCCTGGGAAGCGAGAAGTTGTAATAATATCCTTATCGCCTGTGATTTCTTGGATAATCGCATTGATGAGGGTCGATTTCCCAACGTTGGTCACACCTACCACATAGACATCACGGCCTTTGCGGTACTGCTCGATCTTTTCCATCAAGTCCTTGATAGCACTCTTGTTTTGGGCAGAGGTGAGGACCACATCGACAGGACGCATGCCTTCTTCGTGGGCTCGCTCCATCAACCAATGGGTCACCTTGCTATCCTTGACAGACTTGGGCAAGATATCTTTTTTGTTTCCGACCAAGAGGACATCATTTCCTGCTACAAAGCGTGGTAGTCCAGGGATAACGGAGCCATTAAAGTCAAAAATATCGACTACATTGACCACGAGTGCATCACTATCTCCTACTTCGTGAAGGAGTTTTAGGAAATCATCATCTGTCAGATGCACATCTGTGATTTCATTGTAGTGACGGAGACGGAAACAGCGTTGGCAATAGACTTCTCCTGTTTCCAAGCCCTTTTCAAGAGCTGATTGGGGAGTATAACCCAGCCCCTCTTTGTTTTCTGTCTGAATGGGCGCTCCACAGCCAATACAGAATAATTCTTCCATTCTTAAATTCCTTTTTTATATACAATTGGACCATATTTTTCGGCCATTTGCTTCATAACACGGCGTTCACGTGCCCGGTTGATCTGCGTCTTGATCGAGTCATGCTCGACCAAAGGCTTGACCAAAATCGAACGAATGCCTGCACGATGGGCAGCCCGGATATCCGTCATCAGTTGATCCCCGACCATGACCACTTCATTTTTCTCATAGTGAAAACGTCTGAGGGCACGATCAATCCCAAAGGTAAAGGGCTTGAGCGACCAGGCTTCATAGTCAATATCAAATTTCTCAACAGCGCGCTTAACCCGTTTGGGACTATTATTAGACACCACGATAACCCGAATCCCTCCATCACGAAGGTCGTGCAACCACTGGCGCATCTCAGGAGTTCCATCCGGATTATTCCAAGCAATCAAGGTATTATCCAAATCCACAAGGACTGCCTTAATACCCTGTTTTTTCAAGTCTGTAACGGTGAGATCATAGGCTGCTTCCACCGCAAAATCTGGTTTGTAATTTTCGATTGACACGTTTTTCTCCAAACATTCGTATTCTCCCCATTATAGCATAAAATAGGCTTTTTCGCACGGATGACTTGATCTCAAGATAGAGGTTGACTATCACATAAATAAATGTAAAATCTCTTCACTTTTTCTCTAATACAAAAAAACTTTCCAAAAAGGAAAGTTCTAATGTTAGAGTGGAGAGCAGTTTTATTCACAAGCTGTACTATTCTCCATTCTTTTCTTCCTCCGAGTTCTTTAAGTATAGAAATTGAAGGTCGCTAACAATACTAGAGGCACCTACTTTTTCTCCTCTTTCGATATGAAGCACTTTAGAGAATTTCTGAAAATCTTGTTCTTCGGCATCAGGAGCAATACGAATATCCACAGATTGCCATCTACCATTTTTTTCTTTATATCCAATCAAAGCAATTAGAAAATGATCACCTACCTTCTGTTGACGTGATAGCAACATGGATGGTTTTCCAAATAGGGCATCATAATATGTTGGATTAGATACTGCAAATAGGATAATATCTTGTCTTTTTAATTTTCCATCAACACTGGCTATGGGAATTTTATCAATATTCTCAATCATAGGTAAAACGGTGTCACGTTTTAACCCTTCAAAACTCCATTCATTGTTATAATCTGATTTGGGATTCATGATTTTATCATAACTGTATAGATACTCCGCTCCCATACTAAGAAAGAATAAGACAAAAGGAATACAAGTAACAATCAGGACACGTTTTTTATTTCCTGCTAAGAGATCAAACATGACATAACTGAAATAAATTAATAACCCCCAGGAAAATGTATTTTGATTGATGAAAGTATCTCGCACATTAGTAAAAGCAATTTCCCATAATTTTTGATGATATAAATTTATATATTCTTCCACTACATCCTCCCCTAATATCTATGATATTTATTTGAGCTCCAATTACATCATTATATCATCTTTCAAGACTTTCATCACCTTCATCACCAGAGCTTGCAAATAGACTAAAAAATGGTATAGTAGAAGAAAAAGAACTCGGAATTATTTATGAAACAAACAAGCTCAAAAGAGGTCTCTCCTCTTCTCCAGCGTATCATTAATTGGTCGTCCATCATCGGAGCTCTTGGGACCTTGGCCTTTTGTATCTGGGCCTACTTTGCTGGCATCCTTCAATCCAAGGAAACTTTGTCAGCTTTTATTCTCCAAGCAGGCATCTTTGGACCCCCTCTCTTTATCTTTCTTCAGATCCTTCAGACAGTGGTCCCTATTATTCCCGGCGCCCTGACATCTGTAGCAGGTGTTTTCATCTACGGTCATATTATCGGGACTATTTATAACTACATCGGCATCGTCATCGGTTGTGCTATTATCTTCCATCTCGCCAGAATGTACGGACCTAAGTTCGTCCAATCCATGGTCAGTCAGAAGACCTACGACAAGTACATTGGCTGGCTCAATGAAGGCAAGCGGTTCGATCGCTTCTTTATCTTCATGATGATCTGGCCAGTTAGTCCCGCCGACTTCATCTGTATGCTGGCAGGTCTGACCAATATGACCTTCAAACGCTACATGACCATCATCATCCTCTGCAAACCTATCACCCTCGTCATCTACACCTACGGCCTGACCTATATCATCGATTATTTCTGGCAAATGGTCTAAAGCATGACACCACCTCCTAAAGACTAGGAGGTGGTGTTTTTGTAAAAAAGAGAACCTTAACCAATTTTTTAAATTACTCTATATATAGTTATCCCATTCCATCTATGAGCTCATATCAGTAAGTGTAGTAAGCACTGATACGTTTACATTCATTAATATAAATCTTCCAAACTTCTATATTCAACGACTTCATTTTTAATAACATTTTTTTCAAATTCAAAATGGTTAAGTGGGTTATCAATCAATACCAATCTTGGAATATCGTCGAGATTAGTGACTAGAGATAGAATAAAATCTGATTGATATTCCTTAGCTTTCTCAAATTCTTTGGAGGTCAAACGAATACGTCCTTTAGGTTTTCGGATACCTTTAACCTCAGCAAGGTATGAATGTTCTTGAACATCTACTTGGAAATCATATCCATCACCATAAAGACGGGCATCAGTCAATTGGCCACCTTGAAATTTTTCTTCCTTATCAAAATGGTGTATGAAATAATTCTCTGCTTCCATTCCAGTTTCTTGTAGGCGTTTGAATTTCGTTCGAATGATTGGCTTTTCAACGATGGTTATGCCTGTTTTCTTCCCTTCACTTGCAAGCAGCATTTTGACTATTTCTGCAAAACTGTGAACATCCTCATTTCCAAACATCGTGTCAATTAAATCTTTTCGAAAACGGTAGACTTCAGCTTTTTGCCACCAACCTTTTCGATTGTTATCAAAATAGGGGTCGAATAAATCCATTCTATTTTTGACGACACCCGTTGTTTCTGCAATGCCTAAAGAAACTATGTAACGATAAAACTCGGATTTACTAGAGCATTGAAATTCCTTTATAAAAGTATCATCAAACTTAGCAAGACCATAGCCAATCAAGTTTAACAATTCATAGTGAGGGTGTTTAGACATAACTTTCTCCATCAATAGATATTGATTTCATTATACCAAAAAAACACGGCATACCGCCGTGTTTCTAGGTTTATTTCACGAGTTTCTTCATCTCATCAATCCGTGCTACGGTCGCATCGTACTTCGCTTGGTAGTCGGCTTGTTTGTCGCGTTCTTTTTGGACGACTTCTGGTTTGGCAT
>CAJZGQ010000019.1 GCA_916048115.1 uncultured Streptococcus sp.
GCCATCTTGTATCCAATGTTACCTGCCTCAATACCTGGGAAGATAAAGACATTGGCTTGTCCTGCCACCTTGCTTCCTGGAGCCTTCAAGGCTGCAGTTGCAGGGACAAAAGCTGCGTCAAATTGCAATTCACCATCAATTTCAAGGTCCGGACGAAGTTCATGGGCAAGCTTAGTCGCTTCGACAACCTTATCAACACTTTCACCGAAACCAGATCCTTTTGTTGAATAGCTCAACATAGCAATTTTTGGATCAATACCAAACATCTTGGCTGTGATAGCTGAGTTGATGGCAATTTCGGCTAATCCTTCAGCATCTGGATTGATGTTGATAGCACAGTCCCCAAACAAGTAGCGTTCAGATCCACGAACCATAAGGAAAGCTCCTGAAGTCCGTTTTACATTTGGACGAGTTTTAATAATTTGCAGGGCTGGACGAACAGTTGCAGCTGTTGAGTGAATCGCACCAGATACCATTCCATCAACGATTCCCATGTGTACCAACATGACACCAAAATAGTTAACGTCGTCTTTCAAGACTTGACGCGCTTCTTCTTCAGTCATTTTGCCCTTACGACGTTCTACCAAGGAAGCTACCATCTCTTCAAAACCTGGATAAGAATGAGGATCGATGACTTCATATCCATCCAAAACCCCTTCAATTTCAAGATAAATCCGAATTTTATCCGGATTACCAAGTAAGACAGGGGTTACTTCTGTCTCGTTCACAATGCGTTTTGTCGCTTGGAGGATACGAGGTTCTTCACCTTCTGGTAATACAATACGTGCATTCTTACCAACGAGGTTGGCTTTAAGATTTTCGAAAACTTCCATGAGTTTTACTCCTTTTAATAATTAATAACTAGTTTGAAGCTGTGTTAATACAGCTTGGAAATCTGGAGGCAGTGGACTTTCTATGACCAATTCTTCCTCTAGAAATGGATGATAATAGGATAGACGATGACAATGAAGGGCCTGGCGCTCAATGCCGTCTTCTAAACTGCCGCCATAGAGATCATCTCCCAAGAGCGGAAAACCAATATGGGAAAAATGAACGCGGATCTGATGGGTTCGACCTGTGTGTAACTGAATATCCACTAGGTAAATATCTCCAAAAGATTGAACAACCTGGTAGCTAGTATGAGCATACTTGCCACCTTTAGCTACCTTTCGGGTGATAATTGACTCTTCATCACGCGCAATCGGAGCAATAATCTCTCCGACAGGATCAAGCTTCCCAGATCCCTTGACCAAGGCATAATAGCGTTTCTGAATCGTTTTAGACTGCAATTGCTTATCCAAGCGGGCATGGGCATAACCGTGTTTGGCAAAGAGCATAACGCCACTTGTATCCTTGTCCAGGCGAGTGACAATGTGAACCTGCTGGTTCTCGTAGCCTTGTTTCACATAATAGCCTTTTACAAAATTGGCTAAGGTATTGGAATGAATCGCACTTGGAATAGAAGCAATCCCAAAGGGTTTGTTTAAGACCAAAAAATGATCATCTTCAAACAAAATATCCAAAGGTCGATCCATGGGTTTTAGGGTTTCAAATCCTTCTTCTGCTGGAATATCAATGACCAAGCGATCCCCAATATCCAACAAATAAATTGCATTCTCCGGACGGCCATTGACAAGGATCTGGCCACCACGAAACTTAATCTTTGCTAAGAGCCCCTTAGAAACCTCATGCTTTTTCAAGAAGGTCTTAACCTTAACATGCTCATCGACAATGAATTCAAATCTCATTCTCCATCATCTCCGATAAAGGCATCCTTGACCCGATTCCAGAAGCTGGTGTGACTGGAGCTTGCCACAAAATTAATCTTATGGTTGTCAATCTGGTATTCTACCTTTGCAATATTGCGGTAAGTATAGGTTGAATTGTCAACAGAGATAATGTGAAAGCCAGGTCTCGTCGGTGTAATCTCAATCTTATCCTTTTTAGGGACAATGACAGAAGAACCCAAGGTACGATAAACGCGGTTGTTGAGACTGGCGATCTCAGCGATCTGCAGCGCCTCAATAGTTGGGTGAAGGACTGCTCCTCCCAAGGATTTGTTGTAAGCCGTACTTCCTGTCGGAGTCGAAACGGTAATCCCGTCTCCTCTGAAGCGCTCAAAATCCACTCCATTAATCGTGAGATCAGCAACCATGGTCCGGTCGCTTCTCTTAATCGTTGCTTCGTTCAACGCTCTCATGGTACGGGTTTCCCCATTTTCGAAAGTAATCTTGACATTCAAAATAGGGTAGGAAACCTTAGCACCTGTATCATATTTTAAGTTCTCAACCAGCTTATCGATTTCACTGTCTAAGTAATCCGTATAGAATCCTAAGTGTCCGGTATGGACGCCAACAAATCGCACCCGATCCAACTGGTGTTCATACTTGTGAAAGGCTGATAACAACATCCCATCGCCACCAATTGAAATCACAATATCCGGGTGCTTCTCCGTCAAAATAAAATTATTTTTCCGAAGCTTGTAGCGCAACTGCTGAAAAACCTCTTCACTTTGACGCTTGCGATTGCGAATAATGGATACTTTTTTACCTGTAGTCTTCATCTGTGTCATCACTATTTCCAACGCCATCATTTAACTTACGATGAAGTGGATCAAACAGGGCTTGAGCCTCCTGAATCGCATCCCGAATTGCCCCCATCTCTTCATCCAAGAGATAGGCTAGGTTTGCTGTCGTCTCTAAGCGTTTTTTGATCTCGTCTGGAAAGTCTCCTTTATATTTATAATTGAGCGAGTGTTCAATGGTTGCCCAAAAATTCATGGACAAAGTCCGAATTTGAATCTCTGCTAAGATCGTTTCATTTCCATCAATGGTATCGACCGGATACTCAACCACGATGTGGTAACTCCGGTAGCCACTTGATTTCTTGTGGCGGATATAATCTCGCTCTTGGACCACGCGCATATCCTCCCGTTGTCTCAGAACCTCTAGGATCTCATCCACATCGTCCACAAACTGAACCATAATGCGAAGACCGGCAATATCCTGCATATCCTGCGCCAGATTTTCTTCAGAGATATTTCTTCGGATCATCTTTTCTCGGATGCTCTCGATCGGTTTGACACGGCCAGTGACAAACTCAATTGGAGAATGCTTTTGTTGCTTACGATATTGTTTACGAATCCCACGCAGTTTGATTTTTAATTCCCCAACTGCTTGGATATAAGGATCTAAGAAGTTTTCCCAATCAATTGCCATCCTACCACCTTGTAATCTGAACCATTTTTGTATACAATAAACACATCTCTTATTATATCATGAATCGCTTTCGAAAAAAAGCAAAGGACTACAAAATGAACCATTTAGAAATTGAATACAAAACCTTGCTAGACAAGGAGGAATACCAATCCCTCCTTCCACTTTTTGCTGATACAGAATTAGTTGTCCAAACCAATCACTATATCGATTCCCCCGACCAGCTCATCCGCAAGGAAAAAATGGCCTTGCGGGTGCGTACTTTCACAGATCAGGCTGAGTTGACTCTCAAGGTTCCTGAAGCAGTTGGCCATTTTGAGTACAATCAAAACCTCAGCCCAGAAGAAACCGAGGCGATCCTTCAACACCAACAGTTTCCTGACGGAGAAATCAAAAACCTCTTAATCTCTAAAGAAATCCCTGTTGAGCAACTCGCTGTCTGGGGAAGCCTTACAACAGAACGCTTCGAAAAAGAAACAGCTGCAGGATTAGTGGCACTAGACCACAGTCTCTATCTAGACACTGAAGATTATGAGTTGGAAATCGAGGTCGAAACTGCTGAACAGGAAGAAAATTTCCATCAGTTCATAACAGACCATGGAATCGTCTACAAACCAGCAAAAAATAAAATCGCCAGATTGGCGGAAAGATTGTAAAATAGCTGAAATTATCGCAAATTTTTGCTAAAATAGTGCTAAGATCAAAAATCTAAATGAGGTTGGAATCACATGTCAGATAAAAAAAATATGAAGCTCTTCTCTCTCAATTCAAATCCAGAGATTGCGCAAAAAATCGCGGATCATGCTGGGGTTCCACTTGGGAAAATTTCATCCCGTCAATTCTCAGATGGTGAAATCCAAGTCAATATTGAGGAAAGTGTTCGTGGATATGATATTTATATCATTCAATCAACCAGTTTCCCTGTCAACAATCACTTGATGGAACTCTTAATTATGGTGGATGCTTG
Source organism: uncultured Streptococcus sp. (assembly GCA_916048115.1). GTDB lineage: Bacteria > Bacillota > Bacilli > Lactobacillales > Streptococcaceae > Streptococcus. The sequence goes on from CAJZGQ010000019.1 coordinate 4,183, forward strand.
CCAACGGGCCAGCGCAAATACTGTCAATGTGGTCATGCCTTACTTCGGTTATGCTCGCCAAGACCGGACTGCTGCTCCTCGCGAACCAATTACTGCTAAGCTTGTCGCAAACATGTTGGTCAAAGCTGGGGTGGATCGCGTCGTCACACTGGATCTCCACGCTGTTCAGGTCCAAGGTTTCTTCGATATTGCCGTGGATAACCTCTTTACCATTCCACTCTTTGCAGAACACTACATTAATAAAGGTCTAACTGGTCCTGATGTTGTAGTCGTCAGTCCTAAAAACTCAGGTGTCAAACGGGCTCGTAGTTTAGCGGAATATCTTGATGCACCGATTGCCATCATCGATTACGAACAAGATGATGCAAACCGTGATTATGGCTATATTATCGGGGATGTCAAAGATAAGAAAGCAATCTTGATTGACGATATCCTCAATACCGGTAAGACATTCTCAGAAGCTGCGAAAATCGTCGAACGCGAAGGTGCTACTGAAATTTATGCTGTTTCAAGCCATGGTTTATTTGTAAAAGGCGCTGTTGAATTATTAGACCAAGCTCCGATCAAAGAAATCTTGGTAACCGATTCTGTTGCTCCAAAAGGACCAACACCAAAAAATATTAACTATCTGACAGCTAGCGAACTGATCGCTGAAGCTATTGTTCGCATTCAAGAAAGAAAACCTGTTAGTCCTCTATTTGCCTACCACAAGAAATAAGGTCTTAATGTGATATATTTTGATAATGCCGCAACAACTCCCCTTCTACCTGAAGTCATTGATAAAATGTCTGCAACTATGAAGACCACTTTTGGAAATCCATCGAGCCTTCATGCTCATGGACGGATGGCTAATAAACTCCTCCGAGAATCTCGCGAGCAGATTGCTCAGTCTCTCCATACTCTTCCAAATCGTATTTTCTTCACCTCAGGTGGATCAGAAAGTAATAATACCGTTATAAAAGGCTACTGCTTGAAACACCAAGCAGATGGCAAACACATCATTACGACCGCTTTGGAACACCATGCGGTTCTAGAACCCATCGAATATCTTGTAGAACGTTTCGGATTTGAAGTGACGATCGTCCAACCAAGAGATGGACGCATTCAGTCTAGTGATATCAAGGCTGCACTTAGACCGGATACTATTCTTGTCTCTACCATGTTTGCCAATAACGAGACAGGCGATCTTCTACCGATTAAAGAAATCGGAGAACTCTTAAAAGATCATCCAGCTGCCTTTCACGTTGATGCTGTCCAAGCAATTGGGAAAGTCCCTGTCTATCCCGAAGAGTTAGGAATTGATTTTCTCAGTGCTTCTGCCCACAAATTCCATGGACCAAAGGGCGTCGGCTTCCTTTATGCGGCTACCCCAGATTTTGATAATCTCATCCATGGTGGGGATCAGGAAAGTAAGATGAGAGCCAGTACGGAAAATCTTATTTCTATTGTCGGGATGGCAACCGCGCTTCAGCAAGCTACACTTCACCAAGAAGAAAATTTCAACCAGGTTCAAAAACTTGGCCAAGAACTAGTTAATGGTTTAACAGACTACGACTACTACGTAAATGCGAATGACGATCATCTTCCATTTGTTTGGAATCTTGGCTTTCCGGGTGTCCAAAATGACGTTTTATTGATGCGACTCGATCTTGCTGGAATTTCTGTCTCTACAGGTTCTGCTTGTACCGCTGGTACAGTTCAACCCAGCCATGTCCTTGAGGCACTCTATGGAAAAGATAGCTCACGCCTAAAAGAATCCCTTCGAATTAGTTTTTCAGAACTCAATACCGTAGAGGAGGTTCAAGACTTCCTCTCAAAACTTAAAGAAATTTTATCATAGGAGAACAATATGGCTTTTGAAACAAGTGTTTCATTGAAAGACTGCAAATATACCTATAGTCTACACCCAAATGTTAAAAAATATACCTTACGTGACAATACATTCGCTGTTACAAAAGTTGGAAATTACGAGTTAAATCGTTTGCTCGAGGCCGTTCCAAATAGCGGCGAAGGCTTCCTACTTAAAATCATTTTCAATAAAGATTTGACAGGTTTTAAGATCAATATTACAGACAAGTCTGGGCTTCGCCTGGTTAATATCTTTAAAAATCCAGAAAATGACATTATCCAACAAAAATTCTATTTCTTAATGGATAGTCTTGTCGAAAGAGAAATTTTCAACAAAACAGAGGCCTAATATGGTAACCCTAACTTATATCGACGCTTACCAAGTAGAACGAACGACTACTTATCCCGACCTTGCAGCCTGCATCCTCGATTTTTCAGGCTGTGTAACCCTGCCTGACTTTTACTCAATCGTATCCATTGAATACAAGGGAGAAAAACTCCCCTATACAGGGCGAGTCGATGGACTCTATGCTTTTTTGAAAAAGGTAGAGCAAGCTGAAAACTAAGCTGATGTTGATGGAACTCTCCATCGCCATCAGCTTTTTCTTTAGACAAAAATATTTTTGAAAAACCGTTCAAGATAGTTGATTTTTTCACAATCTTCCTATACAATAAGAGGGAAAGGTTGTGATATTGTGAAACATGATAAAAATACTCCAATTCCACGCGCAACAGCAAAACGCTTATCGCTCTACTACCGCATTTTTAAACGCTTTAACTCTGAAAAAATAGAACGCGCCAATTCCAAGCAAATTGCGGATGCAATTGGGATTGACTCTGCTACTGTTCGCCGAGATTTTTCTTATTTTGGTGAATTAGGAAGACGTGGATTTGGTTATGATGTAAAAAAACTGATGAACTTCTTTGCAGATCTTTTAAATGATAATGCTATTACTAATGTCGCTATTGTTGGGATCGGAAATATGGGAAGTGCCCTCCTCAACTATCGCTTCCATGAACGCAATAAGATGAAAATTGTCATGGCGTTTGATCTAGACGATCACGAACTGGTCAATACTAAAAGTAAAGACGGAATTCCTATTTACGGTATTTCATCTATTAAAGAGAAACTCAAACAAGAAGGCATTCAAACAGCCATTCTAACTGTTCCAAGTGTTAAGGCTCAAGAAGTTGCTAGCCTCTTGGTAGATGCTGGTGTCAAGGGAATTCTCAGTTTCTCGCCAGTGCATCTGACAGTCCCTAAGGATGTCGTCGTCCAATATGTCGATCTTACTAGTGAATTGCAAACACTCCTTTATTTTATGCGTAAAAACGAAGAATAAAGACTTATACTTCAACAACAAAAAGGTTGGAACAAGAAGGTTCCAACCTTTTTTATACCAAATAATCCGTTTCTTCTCGATAACTATAGTAGTTTTCTTCGGATACAATCAAATGATCCAATAGGGTCAACCCCATTACTTCACAGGCCTCTAAGACTCGCTGAGTGACTTCATCATCATTTTTACTGGGGAATACGGCACCAGATGGATGATTGTGAGCCAAGATAATGGAGGTTGCCATGTGCTTCAGTGCATAATGCAGGATTTCACGCGGCTCCGCGATACTTCGATTCACTGTTCCAATAAATATCGTCTGTTGATGTATAATTTCATTTTGGGTATTCAAATAAAGGGCAACTAGGTGCTCCTGCTTTTTATGGCCAATTTCCTGTTGAATTTTATGGGCCAATTTCTGACTACTCATGATTTGTTCGGAACTCATTAATTCATCTTTATGAATCCTTCGTCCAAACTCAATAACAGCCTGAAGTTCGATGGCCTTCACTCGCCCAATGCCAGAGATTTCCTGTAGCTCCTCTAGGGTTAATTGCCCTAACTCCTTTAAACTATTAACCGAACTCAAAAGACCTTGTGCAATCTCATAAACGCTTTTTTTCTTATTGCCTGTCCGTAAGAGAATGGATAGCAATTCTTGATGACTCAGCTTATCTACCCCTTCAGAAACCAAACGTTCTCTAGGAAGCAAAGATGGTTCAATAAATGATATGTCGTACATAATTTCCTCCTCACTTATTAATTCGTAATAAATGAAGAAAACGACAACCTTTCATTATTTACAGGCGATTTCTTGTTTCAAGTCATCTAACACTAAGACTTCATCTTTATTAAAGCGGATCTGGTAACCTGTTTGAACTTGTTCAAGCTCTTTTAAAAACTGTTGAATTTCACAGCGAATCAAGTACTCCTGGCTTTGAGGAATGGCCTCTAAAGCTTGGTAGACCTGCTCTACTTCGTAGATTCCTTTCGTAATTAAACCATTTCGTGGAAAATCGTTTACTAAGAGATTATAGAAATGATGCAAGAGATGATAAATTCGCTCTTTCGTCACTATTCTACCTCCTTATCATACTCTTTCCCCTTTATTATATACTGATTTTCCCTTAATATTATGACAAGTTCCTTACATTATATTACCAATCTCTTACAATTTTACAAGAATTTCTCCCAGCCTCCTACATAGAAAAGGCCCAGACATTTCTGTCTCGGGCTTTATTTTCTTAAAGTTGCATTTGATTATAAGACTTGCTGAATGAATCCAGGATGTCTTTTGGAGCCTTGTCATAGTCAACAGAGGTTTCCAAATTTCCTTTTACAATCGTACGGTAAGTCGCTGCAGCATCCTCACAGGTCACTAAAGTGATCTCATTAACGCCTTCACGATCTTGAATGACATCTACACGATCTGGAGTCACTGTCTCAACAGACGAGATGACATAAGTATAGATTTTTTCTTTGTCCGTGATGTAGATCTTCATTCCCGCCTTGGCTTTCTCTAATGGTGAGAATAACATGGCATTTGCTCCAGTTAGGCCAAATACATGGTGGCTAGCAAGAGAATAATTGCCTTGCCCCATGACTTGGTTTTCCTTCATGGTCCCTGCTCCGTAGTAGAGGGCTACATTTTCAAGCCCCTTAAAGATCGGAAGGTTCATGTTTAATTCAGGAATCGAAATCCCCCCAATTACTGGTAGCTTTTGAGCTTGCCATTGGGCATTGATGACGGCTTCCGTCGAGAGTGACTGGACATGTTGGAAATCAAAGCTCGTCTTCACTTCTTTATTCTTATCAATGGTTTTTTTATCGACCTTGCTAACCTGGTATTGGTTGGTATGCCAAACCATAATCATGTTTCGGATCGGAGCATTGAAAATCAAGAGAAGCGAGAGAATAATCAAAAGTGTTGCAACGATATTGATAAGAGTATTGCGTAAACTCTTTTTCTTTTTTCTTTTGCGTGACATGCTGTCCCCTTATCTATTCGTTTTCTTCCACTACTTCTTCATCTTTTTCATCGGGCTGGACTGTTGTAAAGGTCACAATTTTCGCATCCTGATCCAGTCTCATGACTTTCACACCCTGAGTTGAACGACCCGTTTGAGAGATATTTTCAACACTTGTACGGATCATGACTCCGGTATCGGTAATGATCATCAGATCTTCATCCCCTTTAACGGTTAAAAGACCAGCTAAGGGACCATTTTTCTCTGTGATATTGGCTGTCTTGATTCCTTTACCGCCACGGCCTTTGGTTGGGTATTCGCTAGCCATTGTCCGCTTACCATACCCTTTTTCAGTGATGATCAATACTTCATCTTGATCCGTAACGACGCTAGCCCCAACAACCTTGTCTCCTTCGCGGAGATTCACACCACGTACACCTGTGGCAGAGCGTCCCATATTCCGAACTACAGCCTCATTAAAGCGGACAGAATAACCATACTTGGTACCGATAATGACGTCAGCATTGCCATCTGTAAGGAAGACATTGATCAATTCATCCTCATCGCGCAGATTCAGAGCTTTCAGACCGTTCTGACGGATATTTGAAAATTCTGCGACGTTAGTGCGCTTGACTACACCTTGTCGCGTCGTAAAGAAGAGATAAGACTCATCACTGCGATCTTGCTCCACATTGATAATGGTTTGAATCGATTCACCTTCATCCAATTTTAGGAGGTTGACAATTGGCAATCCTTTAGCTGTCCGGCCATATTCGGGAATCTCATAACCTTTCAGACGATAGACACGTCCCTTATTGGTAAAGAAGAGCAAATGATCATGTGTGCTCGTAGATACCAGTTCACGGACAAAGTCATTATCTTTCACACCAGTTCCTTGGACACCACGTCCACCACGTTTTTGTGCAGTAAATTCAGCTTGGTCCAAACGTTTGATGTATCCTTTATTAGAAAGGGTAATTAAGACATCTGTTTCTTCAATCAAGTCCTCATCTTCAAGAGAAATAACTTCCCCTACCATCAACTCAGTTCGACGAGCATCGCCAAACTTGCGTTTGACTTCTTCTAATTCTTCCTTGATGATGGTCGCCACACGTTCTGGTTTAGCCAAAATATCAGCCAAATCAGCAATCAAGGCAACCAAGTCGTCATATTCACTCTGGATCTTATCTCGTTCCAAACCGGTCAAACGACGAAGACGCATGTCCAAAATGGCTTGACTTTGACGTTCAGAGAGTTTGAACTTCGACATCAACTCAGCTTGTGCTTCAGCGTCTGTCTGGCTATTGCGGATGATTCGGATTACTTCATCAATGTGATCCAAAGCAATAAGCAAGCCTTCTAAAATATGGGCACGAGCTTCAGCTTTTTCTTTATCAAAGATGGTCCGGCGAGTCACCACTTCTGTTTGGTGCTCGATATAAGCACCTAAAATTTGACGAAGAGAAAGGATCTTTGGAACACCGTTTTGAATGGCCAACATATTGAAGCCAAAGTTGGTTTGCATTTGCGTCATCTTAAAGAGGTTGTTCAAAATGACATTAGCCGAAGCATCTCGACGTACCTCAATGACAAATCGAACTCCTTCACGGTTAGACTCATCACGTACAGCTGTAATCCCTTCGATCCGTTTTTCTTGCACCAAGCGAACGATATGTTCGTGAACCTTGGTTTTGTTGACCATATAAGGGAACTCGGTAACGACAATCCGTTCACGACCACTCTTAGTCACTTCAATCTCTGTACGAGAGCGAAGGACGATCGACCCTTTTCCTGTTTCATAGGCTTTATGGATACCTGATTTCCCCATAACGAGAGCACCTGTCGGAAAATCTGGACCTGGAAGAACTTCCATAAGTTCACGGGTCGTTACATCAGGATTATCCATCATCAATTTTACTGCATCAATGGTTTCTCCCAAATTGTGAGGAGGAATATTTGTGGCCATCCCAACAGCAATCCCAGTAGCACCATTGACCAAAAGGTTAGGGAAACGTGCAGGTAAGACCAAAGGTTCGCGCTCGCTGGCATCATAGTTATCAGTGAAATCAACTGTATTTTTGTTGATATCCCGTAACATTTCAAGAGCGATCTTACTCATACGGGCTTCGGTATACCGTTGTGCAGCGGCACCATCACCGTCCATGGAACCAAAGTTTCCATGACCGTCCACTAACATGTAGCGATAACTCCACCATTGCGCCATCCGAACCATGGCTTCATAAATAGAGGAATCCCCGTGTGGGTGGTATTTACCCATAACATCCCCTGTAATACGGGCTGACTTCTTATGTGGTTTATCTGGTGTAACACCTAATTCATTCATTCCGTACAAAATACGACGGTGAACAGGTTTCAAACCATCCCGAACATCAGGGAGGGCACGAGCAACGATAACACTCATGGCATAATCGATAAAACTCGTCTTCATTTCTGATGTTAAATTCACATCAATTAGATTCTTATCCTGCATTCAAAAAATGCCTCTCTTTACTTAATTCACCATACTATTATAACACATTTTAGCCTATTTTTCTTCTTAGGAACACAAACGTAAAAACGTTTACATCAAGGATTCATACTGTTTCAGATGACAAAGACTTTCAAAAGTGGTAGAATGAAATCGTATGAGAATCTATCTCAAAAAAAAATGAAGGAGACGTTTAGACTCATGGATTTGACTAAACAACACAAAAAAGTTATCCTTGTCGGTGACGGTGCCGTAGGTTCATCTTATGCATTTGCACTTGTCAACCAAGGAATTGCACAAGAGCTTGGAATTATCGAAATTCCTCAATTGCACGAAAAAGCTGTCGGAGATGCGCTTGACCTTAGCCACGCCCTTGCCTTCACTTCACCTAAGAAGATCTATGCGGCTGAGTACGCTGACTGTGCGGATGCTGACCTTGTTGTAATTACTGCAGGTGCTCCTCAAAAACCAGGTGAAACTCGCCTTGATCTTGTTGGTAAAAACCTTGCCATTAACAAGTCAATCGTAACACAAGTTATTGAATCAGGATTTAACGGTATCTTCCTTGTAGCTGCTAACCCAGTTGACGTTTTGACATACTCTACATGGAAATTCTCAGGATTCCCTAAAGAACGCGTTATCGGTTCTGGTACTTCTCTTGACTCAGCTCGTTTCCGTCAAGCACTTGCTGAAAAATTGGACGTTGATGCTCGTTCAGTGCACGCCTACATCATGGGTGAACATGGAGACTCAGAATTCGCTGTATGGTCACACGCTAACATCGCTGGTGTAAACCTTGAAGAATTCCTTAAAGACACTC
>CAJZGQ010000020.1 GCA_916048115.1 uncultured Streptococcus sp.
AGGCCTTCACAGGCTTCCTTATGAAAGCAACCAAAGGCCAAGCCAACCCACAAGTAGCCCTCAAGTTACTTGCTCAAGAATTGGCGAAGTTGAAAGAAGATTGATAGAAAAAGAACCAGCCGAGAGGTTGGTTTTTACTATCCATAAAATTGTGTTAGAATAGGAAAGACCATTACATATCAACTAGCATTAGGAGGAGTCACATGAACAAATTTTTAAGAGTTTTATTTATCCTAGTCATTATCGCTATGTCTGGAGCGATTATCTTCCAGTTATTCTTTCCATCCTATATGGGCAATCATTCGGGATATGGTATTTCTGTCGGTTGGCAACGGGAGATTGGGATTTGGAATATGGCAGTCCTTGTGATCTTGATTGCCGTCAATCTCAAATACGATTGGTTTTATCTTCGGACGGTACTAGTGGCCTTGATCATTGGTGGGCTTGGGATTGGGACCAATCATCTTTTCAATTATTTTCACTATCATCTGCCAGTCAATGGGATCGGTGCGCTTGAAAATTATCTCCTCGTCCTTGGTTGGATGGTGGGCTGGAGAATAGAGAATTCACGAATCAAGAAAAAGTAAGAAGGAGTAGTCGAAGGGCGGCTCTTTTTTATCTTCAGTTTTTTCTTGACAAACAAAAGGAAAACGTTTACAATTTTAAATATAAAGTTTCCTGAAAAGAAAACAAAAAAGGTGAAAACAAGGAGATTATCCTATGGCTACTATGAAAGCAGCTCGCTGGCATGCAGCAAAAGACGTTCGTATCGAAGAAGTGGAAGTACCTGAAGTACAACCACATCAAGTAAAAGTGGCAGTTAAGTTCACAGGGATCTGTGGGACGGACTTGCATGAATATTTGGATGGACCGATCTTCATTCCAACTGAAGAACATGTGTATTCTGGTCAAAAAGCACCGGTTACTTTGGGACATGAATTCTCTGGTGAAATTGTAGAAGTCGGAAGTGATGTGACTCGTGTCAAAGTTGGGGATCGCGTGACGATTGAACCAATTTTGGCAAAACATAACCTAATCGGTGACTATAACCTTGATCCAAACTTGAACTTTGTCGGCCTTGCTGCAGATGGTGGTTTTGCCAAATATTGTGTCCTTGACGGTGACATTGTCCATGTGATTCCAGATGGCTTGAGCTATGAACAAGCTGCGCTTACAGAACCTGCAGCTGTGGCTGTTTATGCCGTTCGTCAATCTGCATTGAAAACTGGGGATACAGCCGTTATCTTTGGCTTGGGTCCAATCGGTCTTTTGATTGTTGAAGCCCTTCGTGCAGCAGGAGCATCAAAAATCTATGCGGTTGAATTATCTCCTGAACGCCAAGCGAAAGCGGAAGAATTGGGAGCAATCGTTGTTCGCCCAGAAGAAGGAGAAACAATCGTCGAAGCCATCCATCGCTTGACAGGTGGTGGAGCAGATGTTTCTTATGAAGTGACTGGAGTTCCAGTTGTTTTAGGTCAAGCCCTTGCAGCTGTTCATAAAGCTGGGGAATGTATGGTCGTATCTATCTGGGAACGTGAAGCTAGCATCAATCCAAATGAATTCGCTATCCAAGAAAAATCTCTCAAAGGAATTATTGCCTACCGTCATATTTTCCCTAAAGTATTGGAATTGATGGAACAAGGCTACTTCTCTGCTGAAAAATTGGTTACCAAGAAAATTAAATTGGAAAATATCGTTGAAGAAGGATTTATTGAATTAACACAAGATAAATCTCAAATCAAGATTTTGGTTCAACCTGAATAAGCGAATAAATTTATATGAAATATATGAGGCTGAAACGTTTCGTTTCGGCCTTTTATGATACAATAAAAGTAAGGAACAGATTTAGGAGGGGACTATGTCAAAGACGATGAAAGGAACACTCATGACCTTGATCGCTGGGATCGCTTGGGGACTATCCGGAGTTAGCGGGCAATATTTAATGGTTCATGGATTTTCGGCTATTGAGTTAACAAATCTCCGTTTGCTTTTTTCTGGAATTGTCCTTATTCTTCTTTCCTACGTTGCAGATAAGGAGAAGTTTTTGGCCTTTGCCAAAGATAAATCTTCCTACCTTCCCCTTCTTATTTTTGCCTTTTTAGGATTGTTATTGACTCAGTTGACCTATTTAGAGGCGATTGCTGAAACCAATGCTGGGACTGCTACGGTGTTACAGTATCTCTGTCCAGTGGGAATTTTAGCCTATACCTGTATCATTGATAAGGTGGCCCCTACACTAGCAGAAGTGTTTTCGATGCTTCTAGCGATTGGTGGCACATTCTTAATAGCAACCCATGGTCAACTCAATCAATTGGCCATCAATCCCAAAGGTTTGGCTTGGGGAGTGGTGTCAGCATTTGCCTATGCCCTTTACATCATTCTACCTCTGAACTTAATTCAAAAATGGGGAAGCATGCTGGTGATTGGAGTTGGGATGACTATTCCAGGAATCCTAATGCTCCCTTTTAGTGGTCTTCTCTCTTCTTCTGGAAACTACAGACTCGATACCTGGATGGCCCTTTTTGGCTTGGTGGTGATTGGGACGATTTTTGCCTATACAGCCTTTCTGAAAGGAACCTCTTTGGTAGGAGCCGTTAAAGGAAGCTTGCTGGCGTCCTTTGAGCCTGTTTCGGCAGTTTTCTTTGCCTTTGTCATTATGAAGGAGCATTTTTTTATGGTTGATGTGATTGGGATGGCCATGATCCTCCTTGCAGTTCTCTTGATTTCCCTCAAGGATTTCATGATTCAAAAAGAAAAAGGAATCTTGTAAAACCAAAACCAATCATATTTTAGTTAAAAGGTTGAGACGAAGGTCTTGGCCTTTTTGTAATCCTCGCCCTCTGAGGGAGAGTTATCACTATATAGCGTATACATCGCTGGAAAAAGATGTTAAAATAGAACAAAACTTTTTTAAGGAGATGAGGATGAAAAAGATTTTTAAATGGACCCTATTTGCTGTAGCGACCTTGAGTTTAGCGGCTTGTGGAATCAGTGCTCAAAAGACAAATTCGCAGCAAGCAAAGACAGAAAAAGCAGCGAAAAGCTCTGCATCTGACGGTCAAGTCGAGGTGAGTTTAAAAGGAGGGCAATACATCAAACCACCTGTCCTCAATGACTCAGAAGACGGAAGCTATTTAGCCCTTCAATTGGAATTTAAAAATGTTGCCAAAGAATCTATCAACGTGTCAGATTCAGATATCACCATTTACGATGCGAATAATAACAAGGTCAAATTGCAGTCAGGAATTTATGACCACAGTGAAGCCTTCCAACTGCTCAAGAGTGATCAGTTGGCCCAGGATAAAAAATTAACCGGCTATATCGTTTTTCCAGTCGAAAAAGGTAAAAAATATGAAGTGCAGTATGAACGAAAAACCTATAGCTCTGATAAAAAATCCAAGCCTTTAAAATTTGCGGTGGATTCTTCTCAGTATGAGGACAAGGTGGAAGCTTCCACTATTCTAGCAGATGAATACATCAATCAAGTTTACTTCAGTGGCCAACGAAAGGTCAAAAAGGATGACGCTTTTGTTTTGGGAACTGATTTGAAAAAGGAACGCAGTGATTTCCGTGCGAAATTTGCGGCTGATTTTACTCGTCAATTGCATGATTACCAATTCCCTGAAGAAGAAGTGACCCAGTTTATCGATGCTTATGAAAAAGAAAATGCTAAGCGTGCGAAATTAACCTATAAGGTTAAACAATATCTCCCGGACAAGGTGGTCATTAGTCTAAATCCTGAGACGGTCAGCATGGAAAAGACGATCTTAAACCACATGCAGACCTTCTATCAGGAACATCGAAAAGACTATCCAGGGATCATCGAAGCGAACCAGGCTCAAAACAAAGCCTATAGAGAGGAAATGATGGCTTCTCTTGCAGATCGCCCCTTGACGACGCCGGATCGATACGACTACCAGTTGACCTTTGTTAAGAAAGATGGCAAATGGGAAGTAGAAAAAGCCTACAATAGTGATAGCTTTATGGAAAAATTCGAGGGAAATCTTTCTTAATGCTGAAGTTGGCACTCCTAGGACATGAATCTAGGAGTGTTTTTGTCTATAGCTATAAACTATATCAAAATCCAAGAAACAGGAATTAGACGGAAACACCTATTAGTGATAAAATAATTTTAAGTTCGAAAGGAGATGAAGGCTTGTGTCTTTTTCTTATGAAGAGTTAGCAGAGATTCGCCACTATATCCACCAACACCCAGAATTGTCTGGTCAAGAATACCAGACAACCGCCTTTCTAAAAGAGCGTCTTGAAGAGTTGGGGATTCGTATTTTAGAGAGTAGATTAAAAACTGGTCTGATTGCAGAAATTGGGTCCGGCCAACCGGTGGTGGCACTTCGAGCAGATATCGATGCCCTTCCGATTTTGGAACAAACGAATCTGCCCTACCAAAGTCAGAATCCAGGCGTCATGCATGCCTGTGGCCATGATTTTCATCAAACCAGTCTTCTGGGAGCAGCAGCTCTTCTCAAGGAAAAAGAAGACCAGCTTGAAGGGACCGTACGCTTGATCTTTCAACCAGCAGAAGAAATCTCAGAAGGTGCTTCTGATGTTTTAGCAACAGGACTGTTGGAGGATGTTCAAGGAATTATTGGTTTTCACAATATTCCCCAGCTAAAAGCAGGGCAACTTGCCTTGAATGCTGGAGCCATGATGGCAGGGGTTGAGAAATTCAAGGTTACTGTGACAGGGGTTAGTAGTCATGCTGCGAGACCAGATTTAGGAGTTGACACTGTAACGGCCGTCACAACCATGGTTCAGAACTTACAATTATTAATTTCACGGACCGTTTCTCCCTTTGAAACAGCTGTTTTGTCCATTACGCACCTGGATGTGGGCTCAACCTGGAATGTGCTTCCAAAATCAGGCTATTTTGAAGGAACCATTCGTTCCTTTAATCCGAGTGTGCAAAGAGACTTGAAGGCACATTTTATTTCTATCATTCGACACATTGCAGAAAGTCTGGAAGTAGATGTGGCTTTTGAGTGGGGTGTGACCCCGCCCGTTACCTTTAATGATGAGGAATTGACGCAGGTGGTTTGGGAAGCTTCACAAGGCTTGGCTGAAGTGATTCCAGCGAATCCTTCTACAGCTGGAGAAGACTTTGCCTTTTACCAAGAGCGAATTCCTGGAGTCTTTGCCTTTATCGGTTCGAATGGAGAGCCGGATGCGCCAGACCTCCATCATGATCATATGACCATCGATGATGCAGCCTTTGAGGTATCGGTTCCCTATTATGTTGAAAATGCGCAAGCTTTATTGCGGTATTTTAAAGCCAAAGAAGTGTGATAAAGAAAAACTATCACCTCCATAAAAAATATATATTAGGCAAGTAAATGCTTTTTTGATAAAATTAAAAAATACTTTTAAAATGGCGTTTTATGTGCCTGAAACGAATAAGGAGATCCTATGAATCTAAAAAAAGTGATTAAGTATTCTGCTTTAGGATTAGTTGCAGTCCTTGCAACCAGTGCTTTAGTAGCATGTTCATCTGGTAAATCAGCCAGTGGTAAGAAAACCATTGAAGTTGGGACCGTTGGAACAACCAAACCATTCTCTTACGAAGAAAAAGACGGCAAGCTAACCGGTTATGAAATCGAAGTTTTGCGTGAAATCTTCAAAGGTTCAGACAAATATGAAGTAAACTTTAACAAAACAGAGTGGTCTTCAGTCTTTGCTGGCTTAGATAGTGACCGTTTCCAAATCGGTGCAAACAACATTAGTTACTCAAAAGAGCGGGAAGAAAAATACCTCTATCCAAATCCATATGCTCGTAATCCATTAGTGTTGGTCGTACCAAAAGATTCTTCTATTAAATCGTTGGATGACATTGGTGGCAAGAAAACAGAAGTTGTTCAAGGAACATCTACTGCTAAACAATTAGAAGATTACAATAAAAAACATTCAGATAATCCAACTAACTTGCAATACACAGATGGAACCATTCAAACCATCATGGCTAATTTAGCGGATGGTCGTACAGATTACAAGATCTTCGAACGGATCTCAGTAGATACTATCATTCGTGATCAAGGCTATGACAACTTGAAGGTTATCGAGCTTCCAAGCGACCAACAACCTTATGTGTATCCAATTATTGCAAAAGAAGATAAAGACCTTCAAAAATTTGTCAACAAACGGATCAAGGAACTCTATGACAATGGAACCCTTGAAAAACTGTCTAAAAAATACTTTGGTGGAGTTTATCTACCAGAAGCAAAAGATATTAAAGAATAATATATAATTAAAGGAGACTTCAAAATGAAATTGAAAAAAATTCTTGGTTTAACAGCTCTTGCAGCTATTGCAACATTTGCTCTTGCAGCATGTGGTTCTTCAAAATCATCTAGCAAAGATGGTGAAACAACTGTAAAAGTGGGTGTTATGACTTTGAGCGACACTGAAAAAGCTCGTTGGGATCAAGTTCAAAAGAACTTGGATGACGCTAAAACAGGAATCAAATTGGAATTCACTCAATTTACAGACTACTCACAACCAAACGTAGCTGTAAAAGATGGTAGCGTGGATATCAATGCTTTCCAACACTACAACTTCCTTGATAACTGGAACTCTAAAAACGACAATGCCCTTGTTGCAGTAGCAGATACGTACATCGCTCCAATCCGTCTTTACTCTGGTACAGAAAACGGTAAAAACAAATACACTTCAATTAAAGAAATTCCTAAAGGTGGAACAATCGCTGTACCAAATGACCCAACAAATGAAAGCCGTGCCTTGTATGTCTTGCAATCAGCTGGTTTGATTAAATTGGATACCAAAGATGGTCAATTGGCAAACGTGTCAAACATCAAAGAAAATTCAAAAGATTTGAAGATTTCTGAACTGGATGCTTCACAAACACCATCTGCTCTTCCATCAGTGGATGCTGCAGTCATCAACAATACCTTCGTTCGTGAAGCAGGCGTTGATTTCAAAAAAGCTATCTATGTTGAAAAGAAAGACAACAACTCAAAACAATGGTACAACGTGATCGCTGCTAAGAAAGATTGGGAAAAATCTGATAAAGCAAAAGCAATCAAAGAAATCATCAAAGCCTATCACAAAGACAATGTGAAGAAAGTGATCGAAGAATCTTCAGAAGGAATGGACCAACCAGTCTTCTAAGATTCGATCTCAAGTGTATGAAGGAGGTGGAGAAGCAATTCTCTACCTCTTATCGTGTATTAGGAGGAATGCATGCCTTTTGCAACAGAAGCGGAACAAATCCGTAAATTTGAAAATGATGAGGTCGCACAACATTATTTTGAAGTGTTGCGAACCTTGATTTCAAAAAAATCCATCTTTGCCCAACAAGTTGGTCTCAAGGAAGTAGCCAACTATTTGGGAGAAATTTTTACAGCTGCAGGAGCCAAAGTCGAAGTGGATGATAGCTATACAGCACCTTTTGTGATTGCCAAATTTTTCTCGCCAAATCCTGAAGCCAAAACCATCATTTTTTATAACCACTATGATACGGTACCAGCTGATGGAGATCAACCTTGGACGGGAGATCCCTTCACCTTATCTGTTCATTATGGAACCATGTACGGTCGAGGGGTTGATGATGACAAGGGGCATATCACAGCTCGTCTCACAGCTCTTCGAAAATACATTCGTGAAAGTGGCGATTTGCCAGTCAATATCACCTTTATCATCGAAGGGGCAGAGGAGTCTGCATCGACTGACTTGGATAAATACTTGGCCAAACACAAGAAACACTTGCGTGGGGCAGACCTCCTAGTCTGGGAACAAGGCACACGAAATAATCAGGGTCAGTTGGAAATTTCCGGTGGTAGCAAAGGGATCGTCACCTTTGATATGGTGGTGAAGAGTGCAGAAGTGGATATTCATTCCAGCTATGGCGGTGTGGTAGACTCTGCTTCTTGGTATTTGTTAAATGCTATCGCCAGTCTTCGTGACAAAGAAGGCCGAATCTTGGTGGATGGGATTTATGATCAGATCCAAGAACCCAATGAACGCGAGCTAGCTTTGATCGAGCAATATGCCAACAAAGGACCAGAAGATGTAGCGGAAACCTATGGTCTAACCCTTCCAATCTTGAAGGAAGACCGAAAAGAATTCCTGCGCCGTTTCTATTTTGAACCAGCCCTGAATATTGAAGGTTTTGGCTCTGGTTACCAAGGACAAGGTGTTAAAACGATTCTTCCGGCAGAGGCACGTGCCAAGATGGAGGTGCGCTTGGTTCCAGGTCTGGATCCTAAAGATGTCTTAGAAAAGATTGATAAGCAATTGAAGAAAAATGGCTATGATCAGGTCGAATTGGTCTACACTCTCGGTGAAATGAGTTACCGAAGTGATATGAGTGCCCCATCGATTTTAAATGTCATTCAGCTGGCCAAAGATTTCTATCCAGAAGGAGTCTCTGTTCTTCCAACAACAGCGGGGACCGGACCCATGCATACGGTATTTGAGGCTTTGCAGGTACCGATGGCAGCCTTTGGAATCGGCAATGCCAATAGCCGTGATCATGGGGGCGACGAAAATGTGAAAATCGCCGATTATTACACCCATATTGAATTGATAAAGGAGTTAATAGCAAGTTATGAGTAAAGCAATGATTCAGCTGGACCACATTGATGTGACCTTCCAGCAAAAGAAACGTCAGATCCAAGCCGTCAAAGATGTGACCATTCATATTAATGAAGGCGATATCTATGGGATTGTAGGGTATTCCGGAGCGGGGAAATCGACCTTGGTTCGGGTGATCAATCTCTTGCAAGTGCCTAGCGCCGGAACCATCACTGTGGATGGAGATGTGATTTATCAAGATCAGGTGACCCTAAAACCGGCTGCCCTTCGGGAGAAACGTCGGGATATCGGGATGATTTTCCAACACTTCAACTTGATGGCTCAAATGACTGTTGCAGAAAATGTGGCTTTCGCCCTCAAGCATTCTAAATTAAACAAAGAACAAAAGAATGAGAAAGTGGCGAAATTGTTGGAACTAGTCGGTCTAGCTGACCGTGCAGAAAATTACCCAGCCCAATTGTCTGGTGGTCAAAAGCAACGGGTTGCGATTGCGCGTGCCCTTGCCAACGATCCCAAGATTTTGATCTCAGATGAGTCAACTTCAGCCTTGGATCCAAAGACGACCAAACAAATTCTAGCTTTATTGCAAGAATTGAATAAAAAACTAGGCTTAACCATTGTCTTGATCACCCATGAGATGCAAATTGTCAAAGATATAGCGAACCGAGTAGCTGTCATGCAAAATGGCGAATTGATCGAAGAAGGTTCTGTTTTAGATATCTTCTCCAATCCGAAAAATGGCTTGACCCAAGACTTTATCACTGTTGCCACAGGAATCGATGAAGCCATGGTGAAAATCAACCAACAAGCTATTGTTAAGAACTTGCCAGATGATTCGATTTTAGCGCATCTCAAGTATGCAGGTTCTGTAACAGATACAGCGATCATCAATGATATTTACAAGCAGTACCAAGTATCTGCCAACATTTTATTTGGGAATATCGAGATCCTTGATAACACGCCTGTTGGAGAGTTGGTGGTCATCTTATCAGGTGAAACTCAAAATCTGGAAACGGCCAAAGCTGAGTTAGAAAATGCAGGAGTTTCCGTGACTATTGTGAAAGATGGGAGAAAAGCATGATCCAGTTAATTCAAACGTATTTACCAAATGTTTATAAATTAGGGTGGTCTGGCCAATATGGATGGGGAACCGCTATTTACTTGACTCTTTATATGACCGTTATTTCCTTTCTCATCGGAGGATTTTTAGGATTGGTAACAGGACTTTTATTAGTCTTGACTCGTCCAGGTGGCGTCATCGAAAATAGAATCGTTTTCCAAATTTTAGACAAGATTACTTCTTTGTTCCGCGCCATTCCCTTCATTATCTTGTTGGCCTTTATTAATCCATTGACCTACTTGCTCTTGAAAAATACCATCGGACCTACAGCAGCCCTTGTTCCATTGTCCCTAGCTGTCTTTCCATTCTTTGCCCGCCAAGTTCAAGTTGTCTTGTCCGAATTGGATGGAGGCGTGATTGAAGCGGCCCAAGCCAGTGGGGCAACCTTCTGGGATATTGTCGGTGTCTACCTTCGTGAAGGGCTTCCAGATTTGATCCGCGTAACAACCGTGACCATCATTTCCTTGATCGGGGAAACCGCCATGGCTGGTGCCGTTGGGGCAGGAGGACTAGGAACCTTAGCCATCAACTACGGGAAAAACATGTTTAACAATGATGTCATCTTTGTAGCGACCTTGTTGATTCTCATTCTGATCGTTCTGGTCCAATTTATGGGCGATTTCCTATCCAAGAAAATTAGCCACCGGTAATGATGGGATAGATACATGAAAATAATACAGAAACATCAGTTTAAGCAGGTTGCGGCCTTTGCAGGCTTGTATTTTCTTGCTATTGGCTTAGGCGTCCTGCTTGGAAGTCTGGTTGATCATCGAGGCAACATGTTTTATGCTCCAGCCTTCTCTGCTCTAGTTGGTGGAGCCATCTATCGACTCTATGTTGAAAAAATTCAACGAACAGGAGCCATTCTAGTCGTTGCTCTTGTAATTGGTGCTTTTTTCCTTTTCACTCGTCATGGGGCCGGAGCTTTTCTTCCTGCTCTTGTTGGAGGGCTTTTGGCAGAATTGGTCGCAGCCCGTGGCCACTACCAGTCGAAGTTGGGCAATGCGCTATCTTTCCTCCTCTTTTCCTTTTCGACGACAGGGCCCATTCTCATGATGTGGATCCAACCGTCTAGTTACCGTGCTTCTTTACTAGCACGTGGGAAGTCGATGGATTATATTGAACGCGTTATGGTACCGTCGAATATGGGAACGGTGAGCTGGTTTTTACTGACCCTTCTTCTTGGAGCTCTACTAGGTTATCTTCTTGGACAATTGGTCTATCAGAAGCTAGATAGAAAATGATATGATGGAGAAGAAATATGCACAATAATTTACTAGTCCTTCAGTCAGACTTTGGTCTGGTGGATGGGGCTGTCTCTGCTATGATCGGGGTTGCCTTAGAGGAATCACCAACCCTCAAGATACACCACTTGACCCATGACATTACACCTTATAATATCTTTGAGGGAAGTTACCGCCTCTTTCAGACGGTGGATTACTGGCCTGAGGGGACAACCTTTGTTTCGGTCGTCGATCCGGGTGTAGGCTCTAAACGAAAGAGCGTCGTAGCCAAAACGGCCAAGAATCAATATATTGTCACACCAGATAATGGGACCCTCTCTTTCATCAAGAAACATGTAGGGATTGTTGCCATTCGTGAGATTTCAGAGGTGAAGAACCGCCGGGCCAATACAGAGTTTTCTTATACCTTCCACGGGCGTGATGTCTATGCCTATACAGGAGCTAAGTTAGCCAGTGGCCATATCAGCTTTGAGGAAGTGGGTCCAGAACTCAGTGTTGAACACATTGTAGAAATTCCAGTGGTGGAGACCATCTTTGAAGAGAACTTAGTTAAAGGAGCAGTCGATATTCTCGATGTGCGCTTTGGTTCTCTGTGGACTTCGATTACTCGGGAAGAGTTTAATCATTTGGAACCCGAATTTGGGGAACGCTTTGAAGTGACCATCTATAACAATGACATGCTGGTTTACCAAAACCAAGTGACCTATGGCAAGTCTTTCGCTGATGTGCGGATTGGACAGCCAATCCTTTATATCAATTCCCTCTACCGTGTTGGTCTTGCCATCAACCAGGGATCCTTTGCCAAGGCCTATAATGTAGGAGTTGGGGCTTCTTGGCATATCGAAATTAGAAAAATGGAAAATTAATAGGAGATAAAATATGAAACAAAAACAAGCTTTTTCAATTAAGGATGTTGTAGCCATTGGGGTTGGAGCAGCCCTCTTTGTGGTCATTGCGATGATTCCAATTCCGGCACCTGCACCGAATACGAGTATTCAGTTGCAATATGCCCTTCAGGCCCTCTTCAGTGTAGTTTTTGGACCAATTGTTGGTTTCTTAATGGGTTTAATTGGTCATGCCATTAAGGATGCTATGTCAGGTGGTCTATGGTGGACTTGGATCATTTCAAGTGGTTTGTTTGGACTCTTTGTTGGTTTCTTCCGTAAGCAAATCGGTGAACTTAAAGGGGAAGTGACGAAGAAAGAATTGATCGTCTTTAACGTTGTGCAAGTCATTGCCAACTTGCTTATTTGGGGATTGATTGCTCCGATTGGGGATGTGATGATCTACAAAGAAAGTGCCAACAAAGTCTTCCTTCAGGGTGTTGTAGCAGGTTCTGTCAATGCTTTAGTTGTAGCTATTGCAGGTTCTCTTCTCTTGATTGCCTATGCTCGTACCCAAACAAAAGACGGAAGTTTGTCTAAAGACTAATTATAAATAAGAAGAGAAAGTCTGGGAAACCAGGCTTTTTTTGTTTATCGAAAATATTTTTTACAAAATGTAAGATATATATTGCAAAATAGAAAATATAGTGTA
>CAJZGQ010000021.1 GCA_916048115.1 uncultured Streptococcus sp.
TGTTGACGGGCAGCTTCCGTTAGATCCTCTCCTGCCAGCATCTTGGCAATTTCTTCGATTCGTTCTTCTCTATTGAGCAAGCGCACAGTTGATACGGTAGAGTGTGCATCACTGATCTTTTCAATATAGAATTGATAATCCGCTGCTGCGATGACTTGAGGTAGGTGTGAAATAGCAAGCACTTGGCCATTTTGACCAATCTTATGAATTTTCGCTGCGATCGCTTGGGCCACGCGACCAGAGACTCCTGTATCCACCTCGTCAAAGACGATACTGGTTTTTCCTTCTTTTCGAGAAAAAGCCGATTTAATGGCCAACATCAAGCGTGACAATTCTCCACCGGACGCTACCTTGACAAGCGGTTTAAAGTCCTCACCTGGGTTAGTCGAAATGTAAAATTCAACAGCTTCATTTCCTTCACGATTAAACTTAGCTTTGCTAAAGCGCACTTGGAAGCGCGCCTTGTCCATGTAAAGGTCCGCTAATTCTTGCTGGATTTCATTTTCTAAAGCTTGGGCCAAGGCATGCCGCTGATCACTCAAATCTTGAGCCAAAGATACCAAACTCTTTTCCAAACGTTTGAGTTCTTTTTCTAATTCCTCAGATGAGAGGTCACTTCCGGTGAGGAGACTATATTCTTTAGTAATTTGCGCCAGGTATTCTAAGACGTCCTTGACTTGGCCACCATACTTGCGCGTGATGGAATGAATCAAATCCAAACGTGACTCCACCTGCATGAGGCGATTGCCATCAAACTCCAGACCATCGACCACATCTTCTAAGCGCTTGGTAATATCCTCAAGGGCATAGAATGTTTCCGATAACTGGCTTGAGAGCTCTTTGTAGCTGGGATCGTATTCTTCGATGCTTTCCAAATCATTCATGGCTGAGCGAACATTGGAGAGGCTCGAAAATTCTTCTGCATCCAGCATGGTATAGGCATTGGTTAGGGTATCTGCAATCATCTTGTGATTGAGCAGGCGTTGGCGTTCTTGCTCCAGACGCAGGTCCTCATCCACTTCCAAGGCAGCTGCCTCAATCTCTGCAATTTGAAACTCCAACATCTCAATACGGGCCTTGTTTTCCTGCTGGTTGCGCTGGAGTTCCACCACTTGTTTGCGCAGGCGTTTGTAGTCTTCAAAGGTCTGACGATAAGCGTCTTTGGTTTGGAAAAAGGCTGTATCCCCAAATTCATCCAGCATAGCGATATGCAATTGAGGCCGCATAAGTTCTTCCTGATCATGCTGGCCATGGATGTCCACCAGATGTTGCCCAACTGCCTTTAAGACAGACAAATTCACCATTTGTCCATTGATCCGGCTGACACTTCGTCCATTTTGCAAGATCTCTCGGCGAATGATCAATTCATCGGTCCACTCTAGTCCTTGCTCTTCAAAGAGAGCCGTCAAGTGGCGATTGCTCTCAACGGTGAAGAGCCCTTCGATTTCCGCTTTTGGGGCTCCATGTCGGATGACATCCGTCGTTGCGCGGCTTCCCAGCATCATGTTCATGGCATCGATAATGATGGATTTCCCTGCACCTGTTTCCCCTGTCAGTACCGTCATTCCCTTTTCAAAATTTAAGGAAATCTCTTCGATAATGGCAAAGTTCTTAATCGAAATTTCTAATAGCATAGGCTCTTACCACCCAAAGATTGATTTGAGGATATTCTCTGCTTCTGGTGCGGAATAAGCAATCAACAAGATCGTATCATCATCTGCAACAATACTAAAGATATGCTCCTTATAAATCTCCCGCAAGCGACGTTTAACTAAAGGTGCTGTCCCCGGAACCATGGTGAAATTGACATATTCTCCCATGCGACGATGAGACAAAATATTGCTTTCGATCATCCCGATCCCTTGGTGATGCTTACGTGGCAATTCATAGACATATGTCATGTCTTTCAGAGGGCGTTTTACGATGCCCAATTCTTTGATATCCCGTGACACTGTCGCTTGGGTTGCTGAGATGCCTTCTTCTTTCAAATGTTCGACGATCTCTTCTTGCGTCCCCACTTCATGATCGCGAATGAAGCGGCGAATTTTTTCTAATCTGATATTCTTACTCTTCATGTTTAAATTCCTTGTGTGCCAGCTCCACAACAGCCTCCAGCTGCTCTGTAGTTGGCTTTGTTTTCTCTTCTTTTTTTTCTAGATACATCAAAAATTCGATGTTGCCATGGCCTCCTTGGATAGGGGAATAATCCACTCCCATTACCTCAAAGCCATGTGTCCCTGCAAATGTAGCGACCTTTTCAAGAACGGCTAAATGAATCTTAGGATCCTTAATGATCCCATTTTTCCCGATCTGTTCGCGTCCTGCCTCAAACTGAGGTTTCACCAAGGCCACGACTTGTCCATTATCTGCCAAAATCCGGTGAAGGGCTGGCAGAATCAAGTCCAAGGAAATAAAGCTGACGTCGATACTCGCAAAGCTCGGTGTTGCTTCAAAATCATCTGGTTGGGCATAGCGGAAATTGAACTGTTCCATAGAGACTACCCGAGGATCATTGCGCAATTTCCAAGCCAACTGATTGGTCCCGACATCCACCGAAAAGACCTGGCTGGCTCCATTTTGCAACATGACATCTGTAAAGCCACCTGTAGAAGCTCCAATATCAATCGCAATTTTATCCTCTACAGTTAAGCCAAATTGGTTCAAGGCTTTTTCTAATTTGAGTCCGCCGCGGCTGACATACTTGAGCTTTTCACCCTTTAATTTCAACTCGGTCGCTTCATCAATTTTTTCACCCGGTTTATCAAAGCGCTCACCATTGATAACGGCAACGACAAGGCCTGCCATCACCCCTCTTTTGGCTTGTTCGCGGGTATCAAATAGGCCTTGTTTATAGGCTAATACATCCACTCTTTCCTTAGCCATCTATTCGTAATCCTTCTATTAATTTCTTGATTGCTTGCGGATCAAAGTCGCAAGCAGCTGTAATCTGATCCAACAAGTCCTCGCAAACGTCTAATTCGCTTGTAAGCAAAGCTTTTGATTCTTCCAATCCCAAGAGGGCTGGATAGGTCGATTTTTCTGCCACTAAGTCCTTTTGAGGAGTCTTACCTAGAGCTTCAAAATCAGCGACCAAATCCAAAATATCATCCCGTACTTGAAAAGCCAGCCCTAATGTTTTCCCGATTGTTTCCAAGAGCTGACCAATGTCTGCTGGCAATTCTAAAATCGAGGTTGCTGCGATGAATGGATAGGCAAGGAGTCGTCCTGTCTTATTAGCATGGATGGTCTGCAACTCTGCTAGTGTGAGCTGTTTGTGCTCCCCTTCCATATCAAGGACTTGGCCAGCTACCATTCCGCGACTACCGGAAGCATCTGATAACTCAAGGATCAAAGAGACCTTGACCGCATCTGAAAGGTCACTCGCGGCTATCATTCCAAAGGGATCGAGGAAAAGTGCATCTCCTGCTAAAATCGCCAAGTCTTCTCCAAATTTCTTGTGGTTGGTCAATTGGCCCCGACGGTAATCGTCATTGTCCATGGCCGGTAGATCATCATGAATAAGGCTCCCTGTGTGGATCATCTCCAAAGCCCCTGCCACCTGAAAATGAGCCTCTGTCAACTCCTGTCCGAAGGCTTCTAACAATTCTAGAAGAAGCATTGGGCGCAGGCGTTTTCCACCTGCCTGGATCGAATAAAGGACCGAGTCTACTAAATGGGGAGCGATGGATTTTTCCTCATAAAAAGTGCGAATCGCTTGCTCTACTCTATTTCGTTTTTCTTCTTGTCTCATGCTAGATCCGCTTCAGTACCATCTGCTTGCATGACCTTGACCAAGGTTTTCTCTGCTTGATCCAAGGTATCTTGCAATTCTTTTGACAACTTCATTCCTTTTTGGAATTCTGTAATCGCTTCTTCAAGAGCCACATCACCACTCTCCAATTTTTGGACGATGGCTTCCAAATCTGCTAAATTTTCTTCAAATTTCTTTTCTTTCGACATGTTTTACCTCTACTTCTAACTGGCCATCTCTCATGATGAGGGACAGCGGGTCTCCTTCTTTTACTTTCGCAACCGAATCCAAGACCTGATCGTCTTGCTTGACCATGACATAGCCACGCGCAATAATCCGACTAGTATCCAGCATCAAGAGGGCTTCTGATAAGCCTTGAACCTTGATCTTTTGCTCTTTTAGGACTTGTTCCATGCGGCTGGTTAAGAGTCTCTTATCTTGGAAGACACGGTCTTGATAACGTTCGATACGATGCAAAGGAGACATAGCCTCTAGACGATGACGCAGACCTTGCAGCTGATTGTCCTCTTGTCCATAAACTTCGCGCATCCCTTGTTTCAATCGCAATTGCAACTGGTCAATCTTTTGCAGGTAGCCATCATAGAGTCTTTCAGGCTGTCTAAAAATAACCGATTGACTTAATTTGGCCAAGCGTTCACGATTATAGGCCAAGCGATTGGACATAGCTGTTGCCATGCGGTTCTCCTGCTTTTGTATATGAGACAAGAGATCCAATTTGGTTACTGGAGTGGCCAATTCAGCAGCGGCTGTCGGAGTAGCAGCTCGTCGGTCTGCTACAAAATCGGCTAGAGTCGTATCTGTCTCATGTCCAACACTGGAGATAATCGGAATCCGCGATTCAAAAATGGCTCGCACCACTGCTTCTTCATTAAAGGCCCAGAGGTCTTCAATCGAACCACCCCCACGACCGATAATCAAGACATCCAAATCATCCCGTTGGTTGGCTCTTTGAATATTAGCAACCACCTCACTAGATGCGCCTTCACCCTGAACCTTGGTCGGGTAGAGCACAATCTCTACACCAGGGAAGCGTCGGCTCACCGTTGTGATAATATCGCGGATCACGGCCCCACTTTGACTGGTGATGACCCCGATCTTTCTTGGAAATTGTGGCAGAGCTTGCTTCCACCGGTCCTGAAAGAGCCCTTCTTCGGTCAATTTTTTCTTGAGTTGCTCAAATTGGATGGCCAAGGCCCCTACCCCATCTGGCTCAGCCTTTTCAATGACAATGGAATAACTCCCACTTGGCTCATAGAGCTGAATGCGACCGATGACATTGATCTTCATGCCTTCTTCTAGCTCAAAACCAAAGCTTCGATAAACCCCAGCCCAGACCGTCGCCTGAATAACCGCTTTTTCATCCTTTAATGAAAAATACTGGTGGTTGGGGCGTTTTCGGAAATTGGAGACCTGCCCTGTCAGATAAACCCTTTCCAAATAGGGATCCTTATCAAATTTTAATTTCAAATATTTGGTCAAACTTGATACGGATAAATAGTTGGACATAGGAACTCCTTTCTGCAGAATATGATCAAGTTTAATTATACCAAAAAACGCCAAAAAAGGCTGGCAGACAAAGCGAAATCATGAATTTCCTTTCTCTACAAGCCTCATTTTATTCAAGACACTTTCTATTTGTCTGTTTGACACCAGCTTCCTTATTTTTCACACTTCTCCAACCGTTCAATAAAGGAGCTAAGAAGCGCTTGGGGTTCCCCTTCATTTGGATAGGCATAACTAATATAGAAGACTGTTTTTTCCTCTTCAACCAAAGGAATTTTGACAAGATTTGGATATTCTGGAAAGAGAGTCAGATCGGTCATGAGACCAATTCCCAAATTTTCTTCGATGAAACTCAAGACCAAGTTGGAATCAGTCAAGACAACAGTTGACTGGGCCAAATCATCAAAGCGAGCATTCAAGCGTTTAAAAGCCGTCATGTGGACATGATGCTCATCTAACAGAATGAAGGTCTCCTCTAACACCTCTTTAAAAGAAATTTCCTTGCGATCTGCTAGTGGATGATCCTTTGAAACAATCACAAAAAATTCTTTTTTATACAAGAGCTGACTGGTCAAATGTGCGTGCGAAATGGGCTCTAAGCTTCCCAATAGACTAAAATCTAAATCTCCACGCACCAACAAACGCATCAAATCCCTGGAACCTAATTGCACCAATTGCGATTGACGAAAAATCTCAAGCTCTTCATCATGCGTCCCAAATTTTTTCATGATATCGCTAGTGATTAATGGCGGTAATCCAATGCGCAACAGATTCTTTTTACTTCGTTCAACAGCTTTTTCTGTCTTTTCGATTTCGATTAAAACTTCTCGCGCGTGATTGGCTAAAACCTTACCCGGCTGAGTTAGGTGCAAGACACGATTAGAAGAAGATTTTTCTACCAACTGACAAGCATAGTGGTCCTCTAAACGCTTGATGGCATAGGTCACAGTCGGTTGACTCACTTGAAAATAATGCGCCACATCTGTATAAGACTTTAATTTCGACAGTTGATAAAAATATTCCAAGTCTCGGATATTCATCTCTATCCCTCTATTTCTACAAATTCCATTTCCTTCATTCTAACACAAAACTCTTACTTATAAAATTTTTTTATAAGGACAAGGGAAGTTGACTATAAGAATTACCGAAGACTATAATGGCTTGCGTGAGAAAAAATCTTACAGATAAATTATTTATGAGGAGTATTTCGCAATGAAATCACATGAAATTTTAAACAATCCTTTCTTAAATAAAGGAACTGCTTTCACAATGGAAGAACGTAAAGAACTTGGCCTGATTGGTCTTCTTCCTCCATATGTTCAAACCATCGAAGAACAAGCTGAACAAGCTTACCAACATTTCTTGCGCAAACCATCAGACCTTGAAAAACGTCTTTTCTTGATGGAAATTTTCAATACAAACCGTACTCTTTTCTACTACCTCTTTAACCAACACATCGTTGAGTTCAACCCAATCGTCTATGATCCAGTGATCGCAGACACCATTGAACAATATTCTGAACTCTTTGTAGACCCACAATATGCCGCTTACCTTGATATTAACCACCCAGAAAATATCGAAGAAACATTGAAAAATGCGGCTGGCGATCGCGATATCCGCTTGATTGTTGCAACTGACGCAGAAGGAATCCTCGGTATCGGTGACTGGGGTGTCCAAGGGGTTGACATTTCTGTAGGAAAACTCATGGTCTACACTGCTGCAGCCGGAATTGATCCAGCTTGCGTTATGCCTCTTGTCATCGATGCTGGTACCAACCGTGAAGAATTGTTAAACAATCCAATGTATCTGGGAAACCGTCATGAACGTGTTCGTGGTGAAAAATACGATGCCTTTATCGATCAATTTGTTCAAACAGCTGGAAAACTTTTCCCTAAATTGTACCTTCACTGGGAAGACTTCGGTCGTTCAAATGCAGCTGATATCTTGAACCGTTACAAGACAGAAATTCCAACTTTCAACGATGATATTCAAGGTACTGGTATTGTTGTCTTGGGCGGTATCTTTGGAGCGATGGATATCACTGGCGAAAAATTGACAGACCAAGTTTACCTTTGCTATGGTGGTGGTTCTGCTGGTGCTGGTATCGCAGACCGTGTTCACGCTGAAATGGTCGCAGAAGGTCTTTCACCAGAAGAAGCTTACAAACGTTTCTTCATGATCGATAAACAAGGTCTTTTGTTTGACGATATGGAAGATTTGACGCCAGCTCAAAAACCATTTGCTAAAAAACGTTCTGACTTCGAAGGTAAAGGCGATATGACCAATCTTCTTGAAGTGATCAAAACAGTAAAACCAACGATCTTGGTCGGAACTTCTACAAACCCAGGTGCCTTCACTAAAGAAGTGGTTGAAGCCATGTGTGAAAACACTGAACGCCCAGTTATCTTCCCAATTTCTAACCCAACCAAGAAATTGGAAGCAACAGCCCAACAAGTCATCGAATGGTCAGACGGTAAAGCCTTTGTCGCTACCGGTGTTCCTTCAGGAACCATCAGCTACAAAGGTGTGGACTATGAAATCGGTCAAGCCAATAACGCTTTGATCTACCCAGGTCTTGGTCTTGGTATGTTAGCATCTGAAGCCAAATTGTTGACAGATGAAATGATTGGGGCAGCAGCTCACTCATTGTCAGGTATTGTCAATCCAGGTCAACCAGGTGCGCCAGTCCTTCCACCATTCCAATATGTAGCTGACGTGTCTATCAAGGTGGCTGAAGCTGTTGCCAAGAAAGCTCAAGAACAAGGGCTTGCACAAGCCAAAGAAACAGATATGGCAAAAGCTGTACGTGACCTTAAATGGTATCCAAAATACTAATAAGGAGCTGACTGAACAACCATGAAAAAATTGAATGAAATCAAAATTTCCGGTGTCAGTCTCCCTCTATATGCATTCATCGTCATCGTTCTCGCGGTGACGATTGCTATGGGGAAACTCCCACTCAATATGCTCGGATTAACCCTACTTTTGGTCGTCATGGGGCACCTTCTCTACTTTATCGGTGAGAAACTTCCAATCATGAATTCTTACCTAGGTGGAGGATCCGTCTTCACCTTACTAGGAGCTACTCTTCTAGCGACCTTCCATGTTATTCCAGCAAATATTATCACAGCCACCAAGGGCTTTTTGGGAGATTCCTTTGGCTTTCTGGATTTTTATATCGCAGCCTTGATTTGTGGGGCTATTCTAGGGATGAATCGCAATCTCTTGGTAAAAGCTTCCGCTCGCTTTATTCCTGTTTCCTTGGTCACCATGGTCATTGGGGCTCTCTCTGTTGGGATCATTGGAAGCCTTTTGGGACAAGGATTTGGACATTCGATTCTCTATGTTTCATTCCCACAAATGGTCGGAGGAATGGGAGCTGGAATCCTGCCTCTTTCAAAGATATACGCTGCTAATCTCCATGGAAGCCAAGCAGCCATCTTCTCTCAATTGGCACCCGCTACCACACTTGGTAATATCCTTGCCATCATTGGAGCTGTTTTGATCGTCAAAATCTTTGCAGACAGTCCTTACAATGGTCACGGTGTCTTGATTCCCGTCAATAAAGATGAATTGAAGAAAGAAAAACTCACACTTGATCCGACCCAAATCGGAGTTGGAATGATGTTTGCCTTTAGTATTTTTCTTCTCGGGGTCATCTGCAATGCCTTTGTTCCAAAAATCCACAGTTATGCCTTCATGATTATCATCGTCTTTATCCTGAAAGCTTTCAATGCTGTCCCAAAACCTTTGGAAAACTGTGTGGTCATGTTCAACCAAGTCATTATGACCAACCTCACCCATGCAGTCCTAGCTGGGATCGGTCTTTCCTTGATTGACCTTTCAACTCTAGCTAAGGCGATGACCTGGCAATTCATTCTCCTAAGCTTGACCTCTGTGGTAGCTATGGGGCTTGCATCTGCTGTGATCGGAAAACTGGTTGGATTGTATCCAGTCGAGACTGCTATCGGATCTGGTATGATCAATAACTCGATGGGAGGAACCGGAAATATCGCTGTTCTCTCCGCATCTGATCGTATGGAAATGATCGCCTTCGCCCAAATGGCCAACCGACTGAGCGGGGCTATCATCCTCATTCTCGGAGGGCTCCTCGCTTCTGTCCTCTCCTAAAGAATAAAAAGACAAGTCACAAGACTTGTCTTTTTATTCTTTAGGAGGCTATTGATTTCCTATTTTTGATAGGTTTTCACGACCCAATCGATCCCTTCATCTGCCGTGAGAGTATAGACGGGATTCTCAGTCGTTTCATAAAAGGTCATCGAGAGAGTTTTACCATCCACGAATACTTCGATTGAGTTGGTATCGCGAATGATCGAAAAATGATGATCCTTTTCAGCATCCAACTGAATCCATCTCGATTGAAATGCTGGATTTTCTTTTCCAGAAATGGGGTGCCCAAATTGGTCTCGACTTAAGCTAAAGCGTTTTTGAGAGGCGTCATAAACCAATTGCAAGACACTATCAGGATCAGTTTCATCGCCATAACCTAAGATAAAGGAGCAACCCGGTTTGGCATCTAGTTCAAACAAGGTTTGTTTCCCTCTCTCTGGGATCGTGATCTGATTGCCCTGAACAATGGTTTCTGACGCATGCTCTACAAGAAAGTGTTCTTTCACTGACTCAGGTAACTCCTGAACCAATCGTCCGTCTTTCAGAGACAATTTTCTTGGAAGAGTCATACTACCTGCCCACCCATGAGCTAAATCATGACTGGGGATAGACCGGTGCCACATTTGCATCCAGGCAACCATGTATCGTTCGCCATTTGGTCCTTGACAAGTTTGAGGGGCATAGAAATCCAAACCACCATCCAATTCATCATAGGAATCGACACAAAAGTGCCCCGTTTCCCAATTCATGTCACCGATAAAGGCAACCGTCGAATTTAAGTTCCAGTATTTTTCTTGCTGCCTTTCCATTTCAATGGGTGACAGGATCAAGACCCATTTGCCATCTAAAGGGAAGAAATCGGGACACTCCCACATAATCCCTTGCCCTTTTTCACCTTCTAAAAGAACTGATGTAAAGTCCCAATCTACTAGATTACTTGATGCAAATAGGAGAATTTGACCTCTATCATCTGGCGTCTTAGAAGCAACGACAGCGTAATAGCTTCCTTGGTATTCAAAAATTTTAGGATCACGAAAATCTGCAATATCTGCGATCCCCTCAATATGTTGAGCATGGATCACTGGATTAGTAGGCAACTTTTCAAAGGTAATGCCATCTGACGAAACCGCAAGACATTGAGTCTCTTCTCGCTTTTCCTCATCGTCTACATGACCAGTATAAAGCAAATAGAGCTTGTCATCTTTCACAATAGCACTACCCGAGAAACAACCATCCTTATCATAGCTTTCACTTGGTGCTAAAGCTACTGGCAGTTCTTCCCAATGGAGAAGATCTTTTGATTTGGCATGCCCCCAATGCATGGGACCCCAAACACTATCATAGGGATAGAATTGGTAGAACAAATGGTATTCCCCACGGAAATAAACAAAGCCATTTGGATCGTTCATCCAGCCGATTGGAGGTAACAAATGAAATGCTCCTCGATATTGCTGGTTGACCTTCTCCCTGTTTTCATCGATATACTGATTTGCTTTCCGAATGCTTTCCTTCATTTTTTTACCTACTCCCTATTTTCAGTGCTAGTAACCTGATCTTGGTCACTCCATTTCTTCATCCATTTTGGGATTTCTTGACTAATGGTCGTGGGTAGAACCACATAAGCTTCTTTACTCAAGTCTTCTGCAATGGCTGAATGAAGGTAGGTCGCAACCACCACGCGCTCATAGAGACTGACCTGTGGAAATTGACCCGCAAACCCTGCAATCATCCCTGCCAAGGTATCCCCCATCCCCCCTGTTGCCTGATAGGGACCACCAACATCTAGCTGATAGCCCTCTTCTTGCCCACTTGTCCAAATGCGGGTGTGAGGCCCTTTTTCTACAATGACAGTCCCTTGAGGAAAGTTCTGTACTGCTCTTCGACTCTTGTCTTTAGTCTGGCTTGCAAGATCAATCCCTGACAGTTTTTCCCATTCTTTTTGATGAGGGGTAAAGACCAACTGAGCTTCTGGCAGGTCAAACTGAGAGGCTGTAAAAAGACTGATAGCTCCTCCATCTAATATCAAGACCTGCTGGCTAGAGACTTGTTCAAAAATCATGTGCAAGATTGCTTGGTTTTCTCTTGCTTCCTTTAAGCCCGGTCCTACGAGAATCACGCTAGCTTTTTGGAGCTGCTCACAAAGGAGTTCGTGATCTGCCAAATCAAAGCCCATAGCTTCAGGAAGATGGCTATGAAGGGCTGTCAGATTATCAGGATCTGTTGCTACAGTAACCAGCCCCGCACCACTATGAACCGCAGCAAGCGCCGCCATAATGATGGCTCCCCCATAGGGGTAAGTCCCCCCAATCAAGAGCAGGCGACCAAAATCTCCCTTATAAGAATTCACCTCTCGCTTTGCAATGACACGTTGGATCTCTTCTTTCTGAACTGTTTTCATACCTTCCTCATTTCTAGCGAAAAAGGAGAAGCCACGACTCCCCCTCCATCT
>CAJZGQ010000022.1 GCA_916048115.1 uncultured Streptococcus sp.
CCAGAAGGCCCAAGGTTGTATTTATCTTCATAAATCATATTTTATCATAAAAAGCGTCAGAAGGTTACAGAAAAATCTGTTGAAACGTGTTATAATAGGATGATGTCTTTTAGAGAAGTGGTAGGTATGAGAATATGAATATTCAACAGTTTACAAATCCACAATTTTGGACCAGTTTGTTCCCGAATTGGTGGAGTATTATTATCAATATCATTGATATTGCCCTGGTGGCTTGGTTGTTGTATTTTTTGATCAAGGCCATCGTAGGGACTAAGATCATGATTTTGGTTCGTGGAGTTATTATCTTTTTCTTGGTGCAGTTTTTAGCCAATTTCTTAGGGCTCACGACTATTTCATGGCTGATCAATCAAGTGATTACTTATGGGGTTATCGCCCTGGTTGTGATTTTCTCCCCTGAGATTCGGATTGGTTTAGAGCGTCTGGGTCGGGCGACAGAATTCTTTACGACGAGTGAAGTCAGTCAGGAAGAGAAGATGGTGCAGGCCTACGTTAAGGCAGTAGCTTATATGAGCCCACGTAAGATTGGTGCCTTGGTAGCTATTCAAGGAGCTAGAACCCTTCAGGAATATATTTCCACAGGGATTCCTCTAGATGCAGATATTTCAGGAGAATTGCTGATTAATATCTTCATTCCAAATACTCCTCTGCACGATGGAGCGGTCATTGTTCGCAATGATAAAATCGCTGTTTCTTGTGCCTACCTGCCCTTGACCGAAAACACTGGAATTTCAAAAGAGTTCGGAACGCGTCACCGCGCAGCCATTGGTTTATCTGAAGTTTCCGATGCCTTTACCTTTGTGGTATCAGAAGAAACGGGCGGGATCTCTGTGACCTATAATGGAACTTTCCGACACGATTTAACCTTAGAAGAGTTCGAGGCAGAATTGAGAGCCTTCTTGGTTCCTGAAGAGAATAAAACGATTAGTTGGAAAGAGCGTCTTTTTGGGAGGGTAACAAAATGAGATCGAAAAAAGAATTTCTTTATGTTTTCGCCTCCTTCTTATTGTCCTTTATCTTGTTTATCAATGCGTCATCCTTTAATTTTCAAAATAATAGCAGCGCTAGACAAGTGAGTTCAGAGACCTACACCAATACCTTGACCAATATTCCAATTGATGCCAAGTACAATGACAAGACATACTTTGTCAGTGGGTTAACATCGGAGGTAACGGTCTTTCTAAAGGGTTCAAACCGGGTCGCTCTAGCAAGCGAAATGCAGCCGGGAACTCGGAAGTTTCGCGTGGTAGCGGATATTCGTAAGGCAAAGGAAGGTACCGTTGAAGTGCCGTTGATTGTGGAAGATCTTCCAGCTGGTTTGACAGCAACCGTAGAACCTCAGAAAGTTTCTGTAAAAATTGGGAAGAAAGCGAGAAAATCGTTTGCAGTTAGAGCCACGATCCCGGATAATCAAATTGTGGATGGAATTACGGTAACGGATATTTCTCTTGAAAAAACTAAGGTGGAAGTGACGAGTGATCAAGAAACCTTAAGTCGTATTGATCATGTCCAAGCAGTCTTCCCATCCAGTGAGATCATCAGTGGAAATTATAGTGGAACCATTTCCTTAAATGCAGTGGATGCTCAAGGAAATATTCTACCAGGCTTGGTTAATCCGAGTGAAACACGGATACAAGTGACCACAAAGAGTAGCTCGTCTACGTCAAGTTCTAGCAGTTCGTCGTCGACCTCTTCCAGTTCAAGTGATTAGAAAGTAAAAAGGTAATAAAAAATGGGTAAATATTTTGGAACGGACGGTGTCCGTGGAGAAGCAAATGTAGAATTAACGCCAGAATTAGCCTTTAAGTTGGGTCGTTTCGGTGGTTACGTGTTGAGCCAACATGAAGAAGAAACACCTTTGGTGTTTGTTGGACGTGATACGCGTATTTCTGGTGAAATGCTGGAGCATGCTTTGATCGCTGGTCTCTTATCAGTTGGGATTCGCGTTTATAAGTTGGGTGTGATTGCAACGCCAGGTGTTGCCTATCTGGTTCGTACGGAAAAAGCCAGCGCCGGCGTTATGATTTCTGCTAGCCACAATCCAGCCTTGGACAATGGAATCAAATTCTTTGGTGGTGATGGTTTCAAATTGGATGATGATCGCGAGCTTGAAATTGAAGCCTTGCTTGATGCCGCTGAAGATACCCTTCCACGTCCAAGTGCGCAAGGTTTAGGAACGGTCATGGAATATCCAGAAGGCTTGCGTAAGTATCAAGAATTCCTTGTATCGACAGGTGTCCAACTCGAGGGCATGCACGTGGTCTTAGATACAGCAAATGGTGCAGCCTCTACCAGTGCTCGTCAAATCTTTGCAGATTTAGGAGCTCAATTGACCGTCATCGGTGAAAACCCAGATGGTTTGAACATCAATGATGGGGTTGGCTCTACTCACCCAGAACACTTGCAAGAGAAAGTGAAAGAAGTAGGTGCAGCGATTGGTCTTGCCTTTGACGGAGATAGTGATCGCTTGATTGCAGTGGATGAAAATGGAGAAATCGTAGACGGGGATAAGATTATGTACATCATCGGTTCGTATCTTTCAAGCAAGGGCTTGCTTGAAAAAAATACGATCGTTACAACCGTCATGTCCAATCTCGGTTTCCACAAGGCATTAGATGCGAAGGGGATTCAAAAAGAAATCACAGCTGTTGGAGACCGTTATGTGGTCGAAGAAATGCGCAAATCTGGGTATAACCTTGGTGGGGAACAGTCCGGTCATGTAGTCATCATGGATTACAACACGACTGGGGATGGCCAATTAACAGGCGTTCAATTAACCAAAATCATGCAAGAAACTGGTAAGAAATTATCTGAATTGGCTGCTGAAGTTACGATTTACCCACAAAAGCTTGTCAATATCCGGGTTGAAAATAGCATGAAAGACAAGGCGATGGAAGTGCCTGCTATTCGTGAAATCATTGAAAAAATGGAAGCGGAAATGGCAGGAAATGGTCGTATCCTTGTGCGTCCAAGTGGAACCGAACCCCTCCTTCGTGTGATGGCAGAAGCACCAACCCATGAAGAAGTAGACTACTATGTGGATACCATTGCTGCAGTTGTCCAAGCAGAAATTGGTCTTTAAATCTATAAAAATAGCTCGCAAACGGGCGAGCAGAGGAGGAAATTATGAAACAGGTCCGTCAAATTGTATGGTCACTTGTCTTAGTGCTAACGATTCTATTCACAGCTGGTTTGACTAAAACAATTCAGGCCGCAGAAGTCTCATCTTATACACAGACAGCAAGTTTAACGAAAGATGGCAATCCTTTAACGAATGGCAGCAAGGTGTTGACGAATGAAAAATTGTCAGCAAGCATTTCTTTGACCTTCCCTGATTCGCAAGCCATTCAAGCTGGTGATACCTTAACACTTAGCTTACCAAAAGAATTAACCCTCTACACAGCATTGGAATTCAATGTTCTTGAGGAAGGCCAATCCAATGGTCAAACTGTGGGGAAAGCTGTCGTTGATACAGGTAAGAAAACAGTGACCGTTACCTTTAATGATTATTTCGTATCTCATCCACTCAATAAACGAGTTGCCTTGCATTTTGATGTAAAAGTAGATTCCGAAGTGGTCACTAAAACATCCCCAATCCAATTTAAACTTGGAAATACGGATTTTTCATTGAATTATGAAAAAACAGATGGGGAAGCTGGAGACTATGAGATGAAATATGGCTACCAAGATAAGTCTGATCCGACCATTGTCAAATGGCGTATTCTCTTAAATGCTCGTCAAGATATCCTCCGTGGAATGGTCATTAAAGACAAATTTGGAGATGGTTTAACTCTAGTTGAAGGTAGCTTGCGTGCTGTTCGATATAATCCTGTAGAAGGTGGCATTAAGAATGAAGCGCAGATTTTAAATCTTCCAGTTCTTGATAACTTTACTAAAAAAGCGGTTTTTGAAAAGAATGCAGATGGCAAAATTACTGGCTTTACCATTAATTTTGGAGATAACTACAACTGGCCAATGTATATCGAATATTCGACCAAAGTAGCTCCTGGTACAAAAGTAGGTGATCTTGTTCATAACGCGTTAACATGGACAGCAACCAATTTCCCAGCACCTCGTAGCTTAACCCGCGAAGTGAGATTAGAATCAGGATCTGGCGAAGGATTGGGTGAGAAAGACCAAACCCCTCCGACCCCAAATCCAGAGCCATCTAAACCACAACCGGATCCAGAGCCATCTAAACCGCAACCGGATCCAAAACCAGATCCAGAGCCATCTAAACCACAACCAGATCCAAAACCAAGTCCGAATCCAGATCCAAAATCATCAACCTCATCATCTTCATCAAGTTCTAGCTATTCATCAACTTCTGTCAAAGAAGAAGAAGCTCCAAAACCTGGTAAGAAAAAAGTTCTTCCAAGTACAGGTGAGAAGATGACACCGGTTGTTCTTGTCATGGGTGTCTTACTGGCGGTTCTTTCTGTTAGTATTTTACGAGTAAGAAAAGATTCCTAAATCTATCCATAAAAGATCAGACGTTTGTCTGGTCTTTTTGTGTAGGCTCGATTTGAAAAATCCCCTATTTCGTGGTAAAATAGGGCTAATGAATTTATAGTAATCGAGGTATTAGCAGTGGCTTTTGGAGATAACGGAAAACGTAAAAAAACACCATTTGAAATGATCACGATGGTGGTTATTGTGATTATGTTGATTGTAACGGTTGGTGCAATCTTTGCAACCGCAATTGGTGCTCTTTCTTATTAAGACGCACGCAGAAATAAAGGAAATCATCTATTTATGAGTATGTTTTTAGATACAGCCAAGATTAAGGTCAAGGCTGGAAATGGCGGTGATGGCATGGTGGCCTTTCGCCGTGAAAAATATGTCCCTAATGGCGGACCTTGGGGGGGTGATGGAGGTCGTGGTGGCAATGTCATCTTCGTAGTAGACGAAGGCTTGCGCACCTTGATGGACTTCCGTTATAATCGGCATTTCAAAGCCCAAAATGGGGAAAAAGGAATGACCAAAGGGATGCACGGACGGGGAGCAGAAGATCTCTATGTACGAGTTCCCCAAGGAACGACCGTCCGAGATGCTGAAACGGGCAAGGTCATTACTGACCTAGTTGAAAATGGACAAGAGTACATCGTTGCACACGGTGGCCGAGGAGGGCGTGGAAATATTCGTTTTGCCACTCCTAAAAATCCAGCACCAGAGATTTCTGAAAATGGAGAGCCTGGTCAGGAACGTGAATTAGAGTTAGAACTGAAGGTCTTGGCAGATGTTGGTTTGGTTGGCTTCCCTTCTGTTGGGAAATCGACCCTTCTCAGTGTCATCACTTCAGCCAAACCAAAAATTGGGGCTTATCATTTCACAACCATCGTTCCAAATTTGGGAATGGTTCGGACTCCATCTGGGGAATCCTTTGCCGTAGCAGACCTCCCTGGATTGATTGAAGGGGCTAGCCAAGGTGTTGGACTAGGAACCCAGTTCCTTCGTCACATTGAGCGTACCCGTGTTATCTTGCATGTTATTGATATGTCTGCCAGTGAAGGACGCGACCCTTATGAAGATTATGTTCAAATCAATAAAGAGCTTGAAACCTATAATCTTCGC
The DNA here is from genome assembly GCA_916048115.1 of uncultured Streptococcus sp. Classification (GTDB taxonomy): domain Bacteria; phylum Bacillota; class Bacilli; order Lactobacillales; family Streptococcaceae; genus Streptococcus. The sequence continues at coordinate 5,593 of CAJZGQ010000022.1, forward strand.
TTGATGGAACGTCCTCAGATTATCGTGGCGAATAAGATGGACATGCCGGAAAGCCAAGAAAATTTGAAAGAATTCAAGAAGAAATTGGCAGCCAATTACGATGAGTTTGATGAACTGCCACAGATCTTCCCGATCTCTAGTTTGGCTCATCAAGGTTTAGACAATTTGTTAGATGCAACGGCAGAATTGTTAGACAAAACACCAGAATTCCTCTTGTATTCAGAAGACGACATGGTCCAAGAAGAAGTTTACTATGGCTTTGATGAAGACCAGCCAGCCTTTGACATCAGTCGGGATGACGATGCCGCTTGGGTCTTGTCTGGTGAAAAACTTGAAAAACTCTTTAATATGACGAATTTCGATCGAGATGAAGCGGTCATGAAATTTGCTCGTCAATTGCGTGGAATGGGTGTTGATGAAGCTCTCCGTGCACGTGGGGCAAAAGATGGCGATATCGTCCGGATCGGTAAATTTGAATTTGAGTTTGTAGATTAAGAATGGTCCCGAGCGGATCAAGGATTCCAAATAAGAAATGAGGCTTTTTCAGTGGGAGATAAACCAATATCTTTTCGAGATGAAAATGGAAATTTTGTTTCAGCAGCTGATGTTTGGAATGCTGAAAAATTAGAAGAACTCTTTAATACGCTAAATCCTAAGCGCAAGTTGCGCTTACAAAGGGAAAAATTAGCAAAAGAAAGCCAGCAGAAGTAAATAGACTTGGAGAATACTATGGCAAAAACAATTCATACAGATAAAGCACCTGCAGCAATTGGACCTTATGTTCAAGGGAAAATCGTAGGCAATCTTCTCTTTGCAAGCGGACAAGTTCCCTTGTCACCTGAAACAGGAGAAATCATTGGCGAAACCATCCAAGAACAAACAGAGCAAGTCTTAAAAAATATTGGGGCTATTTTGGAAGAGGCTGGGACAGACTTCGACCACGTGGTGAAAACCACTTGTTTCTTAAGTGATATGAATGACTTTGTACCTTTTAATGAGGTCTATAAAACAGTCTTTACCACAGAGTTTCCAGCTCGATCTGCTGTTGAAGTAGCACGCCTGCCACGTGATGTGAAGGTTGAAATTGAAGTTATTGCGGAAATCAAGGCCTAATAACCATTCAAAGACAAAAAGACAGAGTGGAAAGCAGGAAACTGTAGGCCACTCTGTTTTATTTTGGGAGGAGAAAATGACAGAAAGTAAGATTCAACTAGTCATGGTAACAGGGATGAGCGGTGCTGGCAAGACCGTCGCTATCCAATCGTTTGAGGATTTGGGTTACTTTACCATCGATAATATGCCACCGGCGCTCTTGCTGAAATTTATTGAGCTCATGCGCCTTAGCCCAGATAACAATAAATTAGCCGTTGTTGTGGACATGCGGAGCCGTTCTTTTTTCAATGAAATTCGCACCATTTTGGATGAATTGGACAACCAAGAAGACCTCGATTTCAAGGTTCTGTTCTTGGATGCTACTGACAGTGAGTTGGTAGCACGATACAAGGAAACACGTCGTAGCCACCCACTAGCAGCAGATGGCCGTGTTTTAGATGGGATTACCTTAGAGCGCGAACTCTTGTCACCTTTGAAAAATATCAGTCAAAATGTGGTGGACACGACTGAATTGACGCCTCGTAATCTGAGAAAAACCATCGCAGAACAATTTGCCAGTCAAGATAATCAGCCAGATTTTCGGGTTGAGGTCATGTCATTTGGGTTTAAATATGGCCTTCCGATCGATGCTGACCTCGTCTTTGACGTGCGTTTTCTTCCAAATCCCTACTATAAATTGGAACTTCGGAATTTAACCGGTCAAGATCCAGCTGTCTATGATTATGTCATGGATCACCCTGAATCAGAGGACTTTTACCGTCATCTCCATGACTTAATCGTTCCTATTTTACCGTCTTATAAACGAGAAGGTAAATCCGTTCTCACCATCGCCATGGGCTGTACTGGAGGTCAACACCGTTCAGTAGCCTTTGCAGAGCGCTTGGCGCATGATTTAGAAAAAAATTGGCAGGTCAATTGCAGTCATAGAGACAAGGACAGACGGAAAGAAACGGTGAATCGCTCATGAGAAAACCTAAAGTAACCGTTATTGGAGGAGGGACAGGGATTTCTGTTATTCTCGATAGTCTAAGAAAGAAACCGGTCGAGATCACTGCCATTGTAACTGTTGCAGATGATGGCGGTAGCTCAGGTGAATTGCGGAAGAACATCCAAAAATTAACACCACCTGGGGATCTTCGAAATGTCTTGGTTGCTATGTCAGATATGCCTCGTTTTTATGAGAAAGTCTTTCAATACCGCTTTGCGGACGATGATGGGCCTTTGGCTGGGCACCCTTTGGGAAACTTGATCATTGCAGGGATTTCAGAGATGCAAGGCTCGACCTACAACGCCATGCAGTTGTTAACCAAATTCTTTCATACGACCGGCAAGATCTATCCTTCCAGTGATAGTCCCTTGACCCTTCATGCCGTTTTTCAAGATGGAAAAGAGGTGGTAGGAGAAAGCCACATTGCCAACTACACCGGCATGATTGATCATGTTTATGTGACCAATACCTTTGATCAAGAGCGTCCAAAGGCTAGTAAGAAAGTGGTGGAAGCGATTCTTGAAAGTGACATGGTCGTCTTGGGTCCTGGTTCGCTCTTTACCTCGATCCTTCCTAATTTGATGATCGATGAGATTGGGAAAGCCATCCTTGAAACCAAGGCTCAGGTGGCCTATGTTTGCAATATCATGACCCAAAGAGGGGAGACAGAACACTTCACAGACAGTGACCACGTTGCCGTTCTCCACAAACATTTGGGAGAGAAGTTCATCGATACCGTCCTTGTCAATATCAATCAGGTTCCCGCAACTTATATGAACAGCAATAAATTTGATGAATACTTGGTGCAGGTAGAGCACGATTTTAAGGGGTTGCACTCGCAAGTTCCCCAAGTGATTTCTTCTGATTTCTTGAAGTTGGTCAATGGAGGAGCTTTTCATGATGGTGAAAAAGTGGTCGAAGAGTTGATGCAGATCGTGCAGGTGAGAAAATGAGTTTTACGGTTCGTGTAAAAGAAGAATTATTGTCTCTCAAGCGATTTGAAAAGAGTGAATTGGCTGCCATTATCAAGATGTCTGGAAGTCTTGGGATTTCAATGGGGGGCTTGACGCTCTCAGTGACGACAGAAAATGCCAAGATCGCTCGCCATATCTATGAATTGTTGCATCATTTCTATGAGGCCAAATCGGATATTCGCCACCATCAAAAAACCAATTTGAAAAAGAATCGTGTTTACACGGTATTCTTGGATGAAAAGGTAGAAGAAATTTTAGCTGATTTGCATTTGGCAGATGCCTTTTTTGGGATTGAGACAGGCATTGATGCCAGTGTTTTAGAAGATGAAGTAGCCAGTCGTGCTTATCTTCGGGGAGCTTTTCTGTCGAGTGGTTCCATCAAGGATCCTGAAAAAGGGAAATACCAGCTGGAAATTCATTCTGTTTATACAGACCACGCGGAAGGAATTGCCCTTCTTATGCAAGGATTTTTACTAGATGCGAAAACCATCGAGCGGAAAAAAGGAGTGGTAACCTATTTGCAACGAGCGGAAGATATTATTGATTTTCTAATTGTCGTAGAGGCCATGCAAGCCATGCAGGAATTTGAGTCCATCAAGGTCATGAGAGAGACGCGCAATGACCTCAATCGGGCCAATAATGCCGAGATGGCCAATATCCAACGCACGGTCACAGCTAGTATGAAAACCATCAATAATATCAGTAAAATTGTGGATACAGTCGGTCTAGGGAGTTTACCAAGTGACTTGCAAGAAGTTGCCTATATTCGGATGAACCATCCAGATTATTCTATCCAGCAGATCGCTGATAGTTTGCAAAAGCCTATTTCAAAAAGCGGCGTCAATCACCGCTTGCGTAAGATTAATAAAATCGCAGACGATTTAGACAAATAAAAAAGGCCAAAGGCCTTTCATAATGAGGATAAAGTCTTTTTAAAAACTTTCCTTAGGTGAGTACGGACGTCAGCGAACTTCATAGAAGTTCCATGACTTAGTTTTGAGCCTAATGTCTCAAAACTCCCGAGTTCCTGAAACGTATTGTTTCAGGAACTTTTCTCACAGCGGAAAGTTTTTGTATTTTCTTGATTCATACGAAAAATAGGAACTCATTTTTACTTCTTTGCAGAATCGATTAACTTATTTTATTATAAACTGGTTGAGTGTGTTGGTTGGACTTTCTTATCTGGATAGATGTAGTTGATGGCATTGTTTACAGCTGTTGGAGCTTCACCCAGACCTGTAGCGATGAGATCGATCTTTCCTTCATAGAAGCAGCAGTCTCCACAAGCATAAATTCCAGGAAGGCTAGTTTCTTGTTTTTGGTTGACCTTGATTTTATGGCGTTGCAATTCTACACCCCATTCTTTCAGGTTTCCAATAGAAGATTTAAAGCCATAATTGACGAATAAGTGATCAATCGGAATGAGTTCGGTTTCATCGGTTTTAACTTTTGTGATTTTAAGATGAGTGGCATGACCATTTTCGCCAATCAAACGACTAGGAATAAATGGTGTTTTGATGCTAACAGAAGATTGTTTGAGTTCTTCTACACTATGTTCTAAAGCACGGAAGTTATCTCGACGATGAATGATCGTAGTTGGAGCAATCTTGTCAAAAGCAAGAGCCCAGTCTACAGCAGAGTCTCCACCACCAAGGACGGTCACCTGCTGTCCTTCATATTGTTGGATGTTCGAAACATGATAGTGGACGTTATCAAAGTCTTCAGCTCCCTCAATGTCAAGGGCGCGTGGCTTAAAGGCACCACCGCCCATGGCAATAATGACTGCTTTAGACTGATGCACTTGGCGAGAAGTAGTGATGGTGAAGAGATCGCCTTCTTTTCGGATATCCTCTACAGTTTCATTGAGAAAGATCGGTGTATCAAACCGTTTAACTTGCTCGATCAAGCGGTTGCTCAATTCTTCACCAGTCAAATTGGTAAAGCCAGGTACATCGAGGATACTCTTTTCTGGATAGAGAATAGCTGGTTGCCCTCCCAGTTGAGGTAAGGAATCAATCAGTTTGACTTTTACTTGGCGCATATTGCCATAAAAAGCAGCAAACAGACCAACTGGTCCGCCCCCAACAATTGTAATATCATAAATTTCTGACATAGTATCTCCTTCAGGGTTTTCTTTGTTTCCATTGTATCATAAAATGAGAAGAATGAAAAAGTTGGAAAAAGAAATGACATGAAGGCTAGGAGGGCTAGAAAAGTTTCAAAAGATCTTGACAGCGTCCTTAAAGTGTGATAAAATTATTAAGATTTTAGGCTTGAAGGGAGTGAAAAATATGTCAAAAACAGTAGTACGTAAGAATGAATCTCTTGACGATGCTCTTCGTCGTTTCAAACGTGCGGTTACTAAAGCTGGTACTCTTCAAGAAACACGCAAACGTGAATTCTATGAAAAACCTTCTGTAAAACGTAAACGTAAATCAGAAGCAGCTCGTAAACGTAAAAAATTCTAATTGAATACAAGAACAGACCTCGGTCTGTTTTTTGTTTTTTTCATCCGTTAAAGACAAAAAAACCGATCTTCTAGCTAGAAGATCGGATCTTTTTATCTGATTATTTGTTTGCAAGCAAGTCGCGGATTTCAGTAAGCAACTCTTCTTGAGTAGGAGCAGGAGCTTCTTCTTCGACAGCTTCTTCTTTTTTACCAAGGTTTTGAGCTTTTTCAGCAGCTTTCACTACGAAGAAAAGAACAGTACCAACAACAAGGAAGTTGATCACAGCGCTCAAGAAGCTACCGTATGCAACACCGTTCCATGACAAATTAGCAATCTTATCAACACCAGCAGCTTTCATAGCTGGTTTCAAAATAAGTGGAGTGATGATATCGTTAACAAGTGATGTTACGATAGCTCCAAATGCAGCTCCGATAACGACTGCTACAGCAAGGTCAACAATATTCCCACGAAGGAGAAAAGCTTTCAAATCTTTTAACATATCCTAAATATGTCCTTTCATAATAATTTTTTACTATGATAGTATAAAGGAAAATAGTTAGACTGACAAGAAATATGCACATTTTTTTTAAAAATTAGTGATAA
>CAJZGQ010000023.1 GCA_916048115.1 uncultured Streptococcus sp.
GAGCTTGGATTTTATCTGATACAACAGGGTTTGTGATGGCTTGTTTCTTACCATCTCCGTTGATACGGATGAACCATTTTGTTAGATAGTAGTCATCTCCAACATTCATCCATGCATAGTTTTCAGAAACATCCAATTTGAATGTCTTAGATACATAGTCACCTGTAAGGTTGTATTTATTCAAGACTGATTCAAATACGCCAGGACCGTCAGGACGTGTGATGACAACTGATTCAGAACCTACTTTTGAAGTAGCTGTTTTGTTACCAGGATTTCCTGGTGTGCTATCCCATTCTGCTTTGTATGAGAATCCACCTTTAACGTTTTCGTTCATTGACTCGATGGCTTTTTTAAAGGTAAAAGTAATCTTTTTGTTTGTCATCGAAATGGTCGCAACTTCAGCTCCATTTGCTTGGAGGGATTGCGTTGCAATTTCCGTAATATTGACACCTTCTGGAGCGTCAATGGTAAAGGTATCTCCTTCTTTAACAGATTTACCTGTTAAATCCCAGTCAAATGAGAAGGTAACTTTTTGTCCATTTGCTTGAGCCTTTAAGTTGGTGACAGTTGGTGAAACAGTGGCGGCACTAACAGGTTTGATCACAGACAAGCCTAAGGCTACCACACCGATGATAGCTACAAATGCAACTATCTTTTTATAAAGAGATTTCAATTGGCCTCATTTCCTTTCTTCGGCCTGCCCTTTCCTAGGTTTTTCTATATAGTGATATATCCTAAAACTGAAAGACTTCCAATTTCTACTCCATGAAACCAGTCGCCTCAATCGAGATAGATCGATGAAATGTTTGCTACCTTTAATGTAATAAATGAAAACAAACCCACCGATAAAATCAGCTCAAACCCTCTAACTACGTTTGTTTAGATAGAAAAAACAAGAGAAATGACAAGCGTCGTAATGTCAAAATGATAATAAACGTTATAAACTTAACAGAATAATCATCCCATCACATATTTAAAAAAGATTATTATCATTAATATTATAAGCTTTTATAGACATAAGTCAAGATAAATGCAACAAAAATATAGGAAATTGTTCATTTTGTTTCAACCACTACCTGACCGTTTATTTCCCGCCATTTTCGCCTTTCATGATATAATATTCAGATAAGAAAAAGAGGAGACCAAAAGCTAGATGATCACTTCAAAATACGATTGGCAGTTAGCTTCGCCAAGTGCAGATGAGGCCTTTTTAGCCCTTGCCAAAAAAGCAGGCCTGGAAGCATCCGTAGCAACCTTGCTGTATGAGCGTGGCATTCAGACCAAAGAGGATTTAGAAGACTTTTTAGAACCCAAGTTAGAGAACCTTCACGACCCTTATTTGCTCCATGATATGGACAAGGCAGTGGAGCGCATTCGACGGGCCATCGAAGATTACGAGCAGATCCTCATCTATGGAGACTATGACGCGGACGGGATGACTTCGGCCTCTATTATGAAGGAAACTTTGGAGCAGATGGGAGCAGAGGTGCAAGTCTACCTACCCAACCGCTTCACAGACGGCTATGGTCCCAATGAGAGTGTCTACAAGTACTTTATCGAGCAGCAAGGCATTTCTTTGATTGTTACGGTGGACAATGGCGTAGCAGGCAATCAAGCCATCGCTATGGCCCAGGAAATGGGAGTAGATGTCATTGTAACGGACCACCACTCTATGCCGGAAGTCTTGCCGGATGCATATGCAATCATCCATCCAGAGCATCCAGATGCGGCCTATCCCTTCCATTATCTGGCAGGCTGTGGTGTGGCCTTTAAGTTGGCCTGCGCCCTCCTAGAGGAAGTACCAGTTGATCTTTTAGATTTGGTCGCGATTGGAACCATCGCTGACATGGTGAGCCTGACAGATGAAAATCGAATTCTGGTCAAATACGGCCTGGGGGTTCTCCAACATACCCAGCGCATGGGCTTGCAAGAGCTCTTTGAGATCGCTGGGATTCGTCCGGAGGATGTCAATGAAGAAACAATTGGTTTTCAGATCGCCCCTCGTCTCAATGCCCTTGGTCGCCTCGATGACCCAAATCCAGCCATCGAACTACTGACTGGTTTTGATGATGAAGAAGCGCACGAAATTGCCCTCATGATTCATCAGAAAAATGAAGAACGAAAAGAGATTGTCCAAAGTATCTATGACGAAGCCAAAGCCATGGTCGATCCGAGCTTGTCCGCCCAGGTCTTGGCAAAAGAAGGTTGGAATCCTGGGGTTCTTGGCATTGTTGCCGGTCGTTTATTAGAAGAGCTACATCAGCCGGTCGTCGTCTTAAGCATCGAGGATGGACGGGCTAAAGGGAGCGCTCGCAGTCCTGAGTCGGTCAATATCTTTGATGCCCTTGATCCTCATCGGTCGTTTTTTGTCGCCTTTGGGGGACATGCTGGTGCAGCAGGGATGACGCTCGAGGTGGACCAACTTCCTGCCTTGACTCAGGCCCTTACGGATTATATTCGAGAGCAAGAGATTGATCTCAGCAGCAAGTCTAGCTTAGACATCGACGAGGAGCTACATTTAACAGAACTGACGCTTGAAACTCTGAAAAGCTTTGAGCGCTTGAGTCCTTTTGGCATGGACAATAAAAAGCCCGTCTTTCTGGTCCGTAATTTCAAGGTAGAAGGGGCGCGCTCGATGGGAGCCGGCAATACCCATTTGAAACTCAAAATTTCTCAAGAAGATGCGACCTTTGAGGTGGTTGCCTTTGGATTGGGAAGCTTAGAGGCAGAGTTTGCGCAGGCGCAAGACCTGGAGTTAGCTGTGCAGTTGTCGGTTAACCAATGGAATGGCCAAACAACTCTGCAGCTCATGCTGGTTGATGCGCGTGTGGACGGAGTCCAGCTCTTTAATATCCGCTCCAAAAATGCCAGTCTCCCCGCAGGTGTTCCGGTTCTTGACTTTACCCAAGAACTGCCAGATCTAGCGGACGCTTCCGCTGTTGTAGTCGGAAATATCCCTGAGGATTTAGAGTCCTTACGGCAAATTTTCCAAGAGCATGATTTTCAGGCTGTCTATTTCAAAAATGAGATCCCCAAAGCCTATTATCTGACAGGGTACGGGAGCAGGGACCAGTATGCCAAGCTCTATAAGACCATCTACCAATACCCTGAGTTCGATGTCCGCTACAAACTCAAAGACCTAGCAGCCTATCTCAAGATCCAGCAGATCCTCCTGGTTAAAATGATTCAGATCTTCCAAGAGCTGGGCTTTGTGACCATTGAAAATGGCATCATGAAGGTCAATAAAGAAGCAGAAAAACGGGAAATCGCAGAAAGCACCATCTACCAAAAACTCAAACAAACGGTGAAAGAGCAAGAACTGATGGCTCTTGGAACAGTTCGCGAAATCTATGATTATCTGACAGGACAGGCCTCATGAAAAAACACCTAAAGCAGTTTCTCTGGCTCACCCCCATCCTACTTTTTGGCCTTTATTGGTTGGGAATCTACCTGAGCCTGAAAAAACCTATGGAAGAAATCAACTACTCCGAAAATGGTGGATTGATGCGCTATATGATGTTTAAGCCCTATACAGAAACGATAGGAAACGATGGTATCTGGAAAGAAGACGAGGATTTTCAGACCTACCCCTATTCTAAAGGAATTGTCGATGTTAACGAAGAACTGTCCGTGATGATGTTTAGGGGAACTCCCAACTGGACCTATATGTATGATCTTCAATTGGAAAAAGGTGTGACACTTGGTTTTATATTTAAATACGACTCATCTAAAAAGCTATTTTTCCAGAAGGAGGTCTACCTTTCTAAAGAAGATACTACCTACGTGGGCCAGCAAATTCTTGATCAACTTGCCACCTACGGCAAAGACCGCACGCGGTTGAAAAACCAAAGCAAGAAAGTCGCTGAGCAATACATCCTCGGTACCTGGTTCAAGAATGGAAGTTCCCGTTATTCCTTGAAAAACTTGGGGGATATGAAAATCGAGTACAACAAATTGATAGAAGAGTAGTAAGCATGTTTCCAATCCCACATCTTTTTTCAGATGTGGGATTTTTTAGTATGCATTAATAAAATCAGAAAGCAGATACTATAAGGCTTAGATACTACTAACTAAGCTTTTTTAAATTGTAAAAGTCTGTTATAATACTTCTAACTCTTTAGAACGTAGGGGTATTTAAAAATAAATATTTGGAGGAAATGTATGGGTTTAATACAATCAAATGCTATTTCAGCTGCAGATGCAATTAGTGAGCTGGTTTCAGTTGATACCAGCAGTGTGCAAAATCAGCAAGTTTCATTCTCTTACACCCAAGAAATTACAGGAATGGAAAATGGAAAGGAGGTAACAAATTCAGTTCTTCAGGCTATTAGCGAATTTAGTCAAGCAGTTCTAGTTCAAGCTAACAAGTTCCCTCAAATTGCTGCTGTAATTGAAAAGAGAGATATAGAGGAATCGCAAAGATGGAACCATTAAAAAAAATAAAAGATAAGAGCGAAAAAGGACGCTCTGTTTTGACACGAAGAATTATAGAACTTGAAGAAAAAGAAGATGATTTTAAATTATTACAGAAGCGCCATGAAAATAGAGTTCTTTATTTAGCTGAGCGGTTTGAACAGCTATCTTCTGGTGTGGACTCATTACTAACAGAATCGAATATGTCAACACAATTTAGAATTCAGGAGTTAGAAAATAATCAAGAACTGCGTCGTCAAATGTCCGAATATGTTCAAATTCATTTTGATGATATAGAAATATTGAGTCAATTGTTCCGTCGAAATACGGATGAACAAAGAGATAAATTAATATCAGAAAGGAATCAATTGCCTTGGGAGTGAAATATAGTTCTGCAGAATCTAGTGCATTAATTGATGCACTGACAAACAATATAGAAATTGCAAATGAAATTACGGAAAGATTATCAAATGGTTGCGATTATTTGGTAAGTTCTTTGGATTCAGGTAAATTACAGGGAGCTGCATATACTGCGGGTAAAGGACTTTTTACCGATATTATTATCCCTGCAATTACGAAAATCAAGGAAGCAGTGGATGATATTCAGATCGAGTTGAATTCATATAAAACAGCAAATGAACCTGTATCTCAATATGGAAATCTTGATTTAGAAGAATTAAAAGCTCTCAAAAAAAGTAAAGAAGACATGTTAACAGTTGTTAATGAACAGATTGCTGAGCATGAGAGTTTTTTTAATCAAATTAAAAAAAATTTTAATGGCGATGCCTATCGTGAGACTTCTCGTCAATTGACTGACTCAAAAAATAATCTAGAGTCAGAAATTCAGAGTGTGACAAAGAAAATTAATGAGTTGGAAATGTTTGTATCACAGGTAGCATCATTTTTCTCAGATAGTTTAACTGTTCTTCAACTTGCTATTCAAGGAGCAAGTCAGTTAAGTCAAGTGGTTGTTGATGCTAATGGTAATTACTATACAGATGGGCTAGATATGTCTTGGGTTGATGAATTAAAGGCTCAGAAAATAGTAAGCGAATCCCCAAGTTTACAAGATCTGTCCCCAGAAGATGCAATGTTTGCTCAGAACCTGATGGTGCAGTATGGATTTAACGAGCAGACGGCAAGGGAAATCATAAAAGTCAGAGATGGCATTGATAAAAAATTCCCAGATAAGTCTCAAGAGGAAAAAGATTACATACTTCTTAGGGTTCTTGGAAGTGTTTCATATACGGGATTAAAGTGGGATGCAACAGCAGGTTCTTTAGTTGATTATTTTTACGATGAAGAGATTACAACTGATGGTGTTGTTCATTTCGTGAAGAGTTTTGATGAAATTATGGATGAACTAGGCTTAAGTGAAGCGGAATCAAAACATCTTTATACCGTGTTAGGATTACAGCATGAGGTATCAGGAATAACATTTTCAGATGATGAAAAAAAAGAGGAATTAAAGAACGGTCCTAGTTTTGTCTTAAACGGTCGCTTTAAGGATATTGAAGGAAGATATTCAGACGAGGAAGGAGTTGTTTCATCTGAAGAAATACAAAAAGTATATCAAAACATGTTTCGAAAAGCTGACTTTACCCATCAGTCTATTACTATGGCAACCCATTTAAATCCTAGTTTCGTTGAGCCAGCTTATGGTTATGGTGGAAGAGAAAATACTAAAGACTTATCGGGCTGGGAAGGTGATACAACTAGTAATGCGACCGATATGCAACCAAGTATTGGAACAGATGATTATCTTGCAGACTTAGATTCTGTAAATATTGTAAAACGTATGGATTCGCAGGGGCAATCCTTTACGCAAGCAATGAATAGCTACATGAGTGATCTCCAAAGCTCACCAAAGTTGCGCGAGCAGGAGTTTAAACAAAATGTGGGCTTCGAGGAAGTTAAAACAACTATTTTTGAAAGTATGGTACCAGATAGTGCCTCTGGAACAATAATATCGTATGATGATAATGTTGGTCCTATTTATGAAAAACCTTCAGAAGAACAATCAATGGAATATCTGAAAACCCATTATAACGGATCTTATAAATTTATAGCAAGTCTAGAAAAAGAAGAAATGCAATATGAAAAAGGTATTTGATGAATCAGAAAATTAAATTATTCCTATGGCTCAGCCTCTTCCTGCTTGTTGCTCTTTATTGGTTGGGAATCTACCTGAGTCTCAAGAACCCCATGGAAGGAATCAACTACGCCGAAAATGGTGGATGGATGCGCTATGTGATGTTTAAGCCTTATACGCAGATCATTGGAAGTGATGATACTTTTCAGGAGGGTGAAGGACATAAAACTTTCTCTTTTTCCAAAAATATTGCCAATGATAAGCAACATCTTTCTGTAACAGTATTTAAGGGAACTTCTGATTGGTTATATTTGTATGGTCATGAGTTGGATAGTAAAACCATGATTGGATTTGGATTTGTTTATGACTCTCATAAAAAAGCTATAGTGCAAGAAAAAGATATCTAGAAACAGATAACAAAATCTATAAAGATCAGTAACTTCTTGATCAACTTGCCACCTACGGCAAAGACCGTGCTTGGTTGAAAAAGCAAAGCAAGAAAGTCGCTGAACAATATATTCTTGGTACTTGGTTCAAGAATGGAAGCCCCCGCTATTCCTTGAAAAACTTAGGGAATATGAAAATCAAGTACAATAAATTGCTAGAAGAATAGTAAGCATGTTTCCAATCCCACACCATTTTTCGGATGTGGGATTTTTGCATTTGACTCGGAGACTTGGGAAAATGATTTGGCAAAAATGATGCAAGTTAGTAGAATTCATGGTATAATGGAATGTAAAAATTTTTTATGAAAGAAAGTTAACCATGAATTTAAAAGATTACATTGCAAGCATTGAAAACTATCCACAAGAAGGAATTACCTTCCGTGATATCAGCCCTTTGATGGCAGATGGCAATGCTTATAGTTATGCGGTTCGTGAAATCGTTCAATACGCAACCGATAAGAAGATCGATATGATCGTCGGTCCTGAAGCGCGTGGGTTCATCGTTGGATGTCCAGTCGCTTTTGAATTAGGAATTGGTTTTGCACCTGTTCGTAAGCCTGGCAAGTTGCCACGCGAAGTCATCTCTGCTGACTACGAAAAAGAATACGGTGTCGATACCCTCTGCATGCACGCAGATGCTATCAAACCAGGTCAACGTGTTCTCATCGTTGATGACCTTTTGGCGACTGGTGGTACGGTGAAAGCAACCATCGAAATGATCGAAAAACTCGGTGGGGTCGTTGCAGGGTGTGCCTTCTTGATCGAGTTGGACGACTTGAAAGGTCGCGAAGCGATCGGCGATTACGACTACAAAGTTTTGATGCATTACTAATATAGTCTAATGCTATAACTGGCTACAGAAAAACCATAATTGAAAACTATAAGCTCCTATCATATAATGTTAGTTAAGAACTTGTAAGATGGGAGCTTTTTATGCCAATTACTCTAGATAAAAAATTACCAGCAGTTGATATCCTTCGTTCAGAAAATATTTTTGTCATGGATGATGTTCGGGCGACTCACCAGGATATTCGGCCCATGAATGTTCTCATTCTTAATCTGATGCCGACCAAGGTTGCGACAGAAACCCAGCTCTTACGCCTCTTGGCCAACACACCCTTGCAGATCAATGTGGAGTTCCTCTATATGGCGAGCCATGAGTCCAAGAATACAGCGGCAGAACATTTGGAGAGCTTCTACAAGACCTTTGAGGATATCAAGGATAATTACTATGATGGCTTAATTGTGACAGGAGCGCCTGTCGAAAAGATGGACTTTGAGGAAGTAGACTACTGGGATGAGTTGACCCAGGTCTTTGAATGGGCCAAGCGTCATGTTTTTTCCACCTTGCACCTCTGTTGGGGAGCTCAGGCTGGTCTGTACCACCGTTACGGGATTCAAAAAGTAGAGCTCTGTGACAAGCTATCCGGTATCTATGACCAAGCAGTGGTGCGTCCGGAAAGTCTTCTCATGAGAGGCTTTGACGATCGCTTCCTTGCCCCTCATTCTCGCTATACGGATGTTCCATTGAAGGAAGTCCTTGAAAAGAGTAATCTTCAGGTGATCGCGCAAGGAATTGAAGTTGGCCTTTCCATCATTGCCAGTCCAGACATGCGTGAGGTGTATAGCTTTGGCCATCTGGAGTATGATCGCGATACGCTGGCTAAGGAATACAACCGAGATGTCAAGGCAGGCTTGGATCCGGATGTTCCTAAGAATTACTTTGATGGGGATGATGCCAGTACAGAGCCTCGCATTCGCTGGAATCTAGCTGCGACAACCTTCTTTAGTAATTGGATCAACTATGCGGTTTATCAAGAAACACCTTACCGCTTGGAAGAATTGGAAAAAGATATTTCATTTTATGGTTACCTATAAAGGGGAATTATGACATATTCACAAGCATTTAAGTATGGCAACTTGGTTCTTCCAAGTGCCTTGCTTTTTCATTATCATGAATTGTTTGACCAAGCAGATGACTACTTGGTTTGGCAGTTTTTTTTCCTTCAAAATACGACTGGTCAAGAGACCTTAACTCCTAATCAGATTGCTAGTCATCTGGGAAAAACGGTGACAGAGGTCAATCGGATTATGTCCAATTTGACTACCAAGGGACTTCTTCAATATCGGACCATTGAGCTCAATGGCGAGATTGAGGCCATCTTTGATGCGACCATTGCCCTGGAACGCTTGGATGAAATTTTAGACGCTCAGACACAAGGGAAGACACAGAGTGCGCCTGCCAAGGGAAATGTCATCAAGGACTTGGTGGAAACCTTCCAACAAGAACTGGGACGACTCTTGACGCCTTTTGAGATTGAAGACCTGACCAAGACCGTGCGCGAGGATCAGACAGATCCAGATGTGATCAAGGCAGCGCTACGAGAAGCTGTCTTTAATGGCAAGCCTCACTGGAAATATATCCAGGCCATTTTGCGAAACTGGCGCAGTGAAGGCATCAACAGCCTGGTCCAAGTAGAGGCGAAACTACAAGAACGCGAGCAAGCCAACCCACGCAATGTGACCGTTTCAGACGATTTTTTGAAGGCCATGGATTTGTGGAAGGATTAAAAAGACTAGCACTCATAAAGTGCTAGTCTTTTTGTTTATAGATAGTCTGCGTAGGCTTCTTCTAGTTTGGAAAGGAGTGCTTGCTTTTCCTCGTCGCTAGCAAAGGAAGCTTGGATGGCATCGACATTGTGCTGGTAAAAGTCAGCTTCCTTGGTTTGGAAATGCTGATGGTAGAGGGCATATTCCTTGGTCAAATCCGTATCAGATACAGTCCGGTTATCAGTATTGATACTGATCCGAGCTCCGGCTGCCTTCATCTTCAGATAAGGGAAATCCTCTATAGTCGGTGCGGCTTTTGTCTGTAAGTTGCTGGTCAAGCAGAGTTCACCGGTGACCCCATTGTCAATAAAGGATTGGAGTAAGGCTGGTTCATGAGATAGAGCTGTCACGTGGCCATTGCGTTTGATGCCAAATGCAATCGATTGGGCTACAAAGTGTGGGCAATGACACTCACCTGCGTGAAGTGTCATAGGACGATGGTAACTCTTGACTTGCTCGATTAAAGGTCGAATATCTTCTGGAGAGTAGTTGTGCTCATCCCCAGCAAAGTCAAAGCCAACAAAATCTTGATCCCTAACTTGGTTGGCTTCTGCAAGAATGCGAGAGGTGAGTTTTGGATCCGACTGGCGCATGCCACAAACGAGGGCTTTGGCTGTAATGCCAAACTCTTCTTGGGCTTGGCGCAGACCATCACAGACAGCATCGATAGTTTCTGGGATGGTAAGTCCTTGGTCCATGGATAATTCTGGGGCAAAACGAACCTCGATGTAGAGGACATTCTCCAGAGCCGCTTGCTTAGCGACATCGTATGCCGCAAGCGTCAAGGCTTCCTTGGTTTGAAGGAGAGGGCGAATGTAGTCAAAGGCCTCCAAATAGTCCAAGAGATTCTCACAGTGGGCAGGGGCAGTGACATGGTGTTTGAGCTCTTCATCGCTAGCAGGGAGGTCAATATTGGCCAGGGCTGCCAATTGACGAATAGTCGGAAGAGACAAGGAACCGTCTAAGTGACAGTGGAGTTCCGTCTTTGCCAAACTATGAAAATCGATCATGGACAGGTTTTCTCCTTAAAATTGTATTTTTTCTATACTATCATTTTGACCAGAAAAGTCAAGTAAAGCTAGCGTAGCAGATTTTTGAAAGTGAGGCTGAGTTTTGATATGCTAGGAGTAGCGAAATAAAGGAGAACAGAGATGTCAGATTATCAATTACCGGAAGTATGGGAAGCGCCGAGTCAAATGGGAGGAGCCTGGGGAGGTTTGAACCAACCAACAGCAGGTGCCCGCTTTGAACAAAGCCTTCCAAAAGGTGATCAGCCTTTCCAACTCTATACCCTTCCAACTCCTAATGGAATCAAGGCAACCATTATGCTGGAAGAACTAAAAGAGTTGGGTGTGGATGCGGGCTATGACGCTTATCGCATCAAGATTGGTGATGGGGATCAATTCGGCAGTGACTTTGTGGCCATCAATCCAAACTCGAAAATTCCAGCCATGTTGGATCAATCAGGGGATCAAGCCATTCGGGTCTTTGAATCAGCCAATATTCTCTTGTATCTAGCAGAGAAATTTGGACAATTGATTCCGACAGATCCTGCTAAACGGACAGAAGTGCTCAACTGGCTCTTCTGGCAGACAGGGGCTGCACCATTTTTAGGGGGAGGATTTGGTCACTTCTTCCATTATGCGCCTGAGAAAATCGAGTATGCCATCAATCGCTTTGCCATGGAAGCCAAACGCCAATTGGACCTACTGAACAAGGAATTGGCGACCAAACCTTATATTGCAGGAGATGACTACACCATAGCGGATATTGCCATCTGGTCTTGGTATGGCCGTCTAGCCCAAGACAAGGTCTGGGATCGTGCTGGAAT
>CAJZGQ010000024.1 GCA_916048115.1 uncultured Streptococcus sp.
GATCGTGCAAATGCCCTTGCAAGTGTACAAGGGACAGCAGCCTATCAAGCAATGACAGCTGATCAACAAGCGGAAATCAGTGCGGCAATCTCATCGAGCCCAAGCTCGAGTGAAACGGCGGCTCAAGGAATCTTGACTACGATTCAAACGATCCAAAGTAATTTGAATACAGGAAATAACTTGACACAACTGCAAACTGCAGCCAATCAAGTTTTACCGACAGCTTCTTCAACCTTGACAGACTTGTCAAGTGGCTTGTCTAAAATCCAATCCGCAGTTAGTGGACAATTGTTACCAGCTAGTCAAACCATCAGTCAAGGAATCGGCGCTTATACAGCTGGTGTTGATAAAATCGCTAGTGGGGCAAGCCAACTTCAGACCAATAGTAGCACTTTAACGGATGGTGCTAGTCAGTTAGCAGCAGGTGTTGGCCAACTAGATAGTAAATCATCGGAATTGCTTGCAGGAAGTAATCAATTAACTTCTGGACTAGGTGAGTTAAATGGTAAGATGCCTGCTTTGACATCAGGTATGAATCAACTGGCTTCAGGAGCAACACAATTAACAGGTAAGTCTGGTGAATTGGTTGCTGGAGCTGAAAAATTAGCTGATGGTGTAGGGCAATTGAACAGCAAAACTCCAGAGTTGGCAGGTGGTGTCAATAAACTTGTCACAGGTGTCAACCAGTTGACAGAGAAATCAGGTCAATTGGTGACGGGGGCTGATAAACTAGCTGACGGAGCAAATCAAATCTCAGAAGGATCCAGCAAATTAGCAACGGGTGGCCAAACATTGACAAACGGTTTAGGTGAATTAGCAACAGGAAGCCAAACCTTGAGTCAAGGATTAAACGATGCTAAGGGACAATTGAATGCTGCTACAACTGAAAAAGAAAACGCAAAAACCTTAGCCAATCCTGTTACGACTTCTAAAACAGATCAAGATAATGTCCCTGTAAATGGGGTCGGAATGGCTCCTTATATGATCTCTGTAGCACTCTTTGTTTGTGCCTTGTCAACCAATATGATCTTTGCAAAATTGCCATCCGGTCGTCATCCTGAAAGTCGTTGGGCATGGTTTAAATCTCGCTTTGAGGTCAATGGAACCATTGCGGTGGTTGCAGGAATCTTGGTCTATGGTGCTGTTCACTTGATTGGTTTATCTGCCAATCATGAGATGGCTACCCTCTTCCTTTGTGTGATCGGTAGTGTGGCCTTCATGTCTATCGTGACCGCTTTAACAACGTGGCAAAGAAAGGTCGGTGCTTTCCTCTCGTTGATCCTCTTGCTCTTGCAATTGGCTTCTAGTGCAGGAACTTATCCTCTTGCTTTGACAAATGGATTTTTCCAAGCCATTCATCCATTCTTGCCAATGAGCTATACCGTCTCTGGTCTTCGTCAAACGATTTCGATGACAGGAGAAATTGGAAATCAAGTGGTCTTTCTTTTGATGACCATTGCTCTATTTGCGGGACTAGGGATGTGGTTTTACAATCCAAAAAAATATGAAGAGGACTAATCGTCAAGAACTCTCAACTCATTTGGAGTTGAGAGTTTTTTGTTTCATGTGAAACAAAAATTCTCGCTTGTTTAAGCGAGAATATTCATTATTTAAAGAAGACAACATCAGGATTTGGCGTAATATAGAGAAGTTGGTCGTTTTCAAAGACCAGTTGGATGGTCTTGTTTTTATAGGTGTAAATGGTGTAATCTACTCCGAATTTAGAAGCTTGTTTCAGATCAACTGCCCCCAATAAAAAGGCATGAGCTTGTTCTTCTGTAATTTTCCCCTTACGGTAGAGATTTTTAATATTTTCTAGTTCAATATTTTGAAAAGATTCGCTAATATAAGCAGGGTCTGTTATTTGTTTCTCTGGATTTCCAAGGATTTTTTGGACAAGAGCAGTGGTATACCCTTCATAATCCGGCGTTTGTACAAAAATATTGTCGTCATTTCTAGAGTAGGCTACTTTTAAGTTCCCTGTTGCATAAATTTTATCCTTGGGTGCTTCTTGGGCATTTCTAGGGAGCCCTTCGGTTGTGATGATGTCAGAAGTGGTCTCCGTAGTAGTTGAGGGAGAGCTAGAGGAATTACCTGTGCTAGTTGAGCTAGTTGAACGACTCGAGCTACTTTTTTTAGTGGTTTTCTTTTTTGAGCTGGTAGTAGTAGGCTCTTGTTTAAAATTGATCTTAAGGTCCGGCACACAGGCTGATAGAAAAAGAAGAGACAGCAAGAGTGTGAAGAAAAGAGGTAGTGTCTGTTTTTTCATCATATTCCTTTCAACAAGTTGATTGATTTTCTATTCTATCATAAAAAGAGTAACAAAAAAAGGTCAGGAAGAAATCCTGCCTTTATTTGTTGTTATGGATGTCCGCCTCCAGGTCCACCACCTTGAGGTCCGCCACCGCCGGGAGCACCACCGCCTCCAGGCATGGAATTGACAATTTCTGTTTGTTTTTCACCATTGATATAGATATCTCCACCGGTGTAGGTAGCGGTACCATCAAAGTCGAATCCAGATTGACCTGTTAATTTAATGGTTCCTCCGGTAACGGTGATATTTCCATTCGAATCAATTGGATCGGTATCGCCTTGGCCAACTTCAACGTTGAGGGTTCCACCATTCATAGTGAAGAAAATTTCATCTTGGTTGGCATTGGCATTGGCTGCATTGACACCATCATCGGTTGCATAGATGGTGATATCTCCACCGTTAATGGTGATCGATTTTCCTTCGAGACCTTCGACAGACTCGGTTACCTTATAGGTTCCGCTATCGATGATCAGATCACCAGAAGCATGGATGCCATCGTCTCCTGCTGTGATGGTCATTTTGTTATCTGAAAGGTACATGGTTCCGACCGAAGTATCTTCATCATTATCCACCTTGACTGCATCTTCATCTGCATCGATGGTCATGGTCGTGCCAGTGATATTGAGTTCGTCATTGACATTGAAGGCATCTCCTACAGCCGTGATCTTATAGGTTCCACCTGTGATGTGGAGGGTATCATTTGCCTTGATCCCATTGTTCTTCTTGGCATTAATATTGAGTGTACCTGAACCATTGATGGTAAGGTCTCCTTTAGAGAAGATGACTGCATCAGCATCTTCATCATTGTTTGAACTTGAATCAGACAAGGTATTGGTCGTGCCATCTGCTAAAGTGAGGTAGACATGTCCTGCTTTTGTAGCAGAGATTGGTGCGTTGGTGTTGGTCATGGTAACGCCTTTCAAGACGATGTGAACATCATCTGAGTCACCTGCTTCGACCTTGATTTGAACCCCATCGGATTCACCAGAGATGACATAGGTTCCAGCCTTTGAGATGGTCACAGTTGATCCAGATACAGCTACGCCGTCACCTGATACACTTGCAGAAGATCCAGACAGTTTTACAGTAGAGGCTTTGCTTTCATCATAAGAGGTGTCCTTGTCCTTATCTGTAAAATAGTTGGAATTGTTTGTTTTATTTTTTGAAGTAGAAGTAGCGGTTGTTTGTGCAGTATTGCTTTTTGTAGCTGATTGAGATGATGCTTGGCTACACGCTGTTAGTAGGGTGAGGGTTGCGGCCCCCGTTAATAAAAATTTCCATTTGTTTGATTTCATGAGCTTTTCCTCTCGTTCAATTGATATGCTCCTAGTCTAAAGTTGCTAGCTGAAAGTTTCCTAAAGTTTTTCTGAAAGGAATCTTAACTTTAGTTTTCTTTAAGTTTGGCTTAATGACCAGTTAAGAAAGTCCCATTAAACTAGAAAACACGTAAGTCGTATCCATACTTACTGAAGATTAGAAGCAATATCCCCCCTTAAAGGAGTAGAAACATGAAAAAAACAATTGAGACAAGTTTTAAACGAATCGAAACAAAATATATCGTCGCAAAAGATGACGTAAAAGACTTGATCAAAGACTTAAAAGAATACGTCGTAGAAGATGATTACCCAACTTCAACTATTTCAAACATTTATTTTGATACGGAAAATTTTGAGGTCATTCAAGATGCTCTTGCGAAACAACACCGCCGTGAAAAAATTCGGATGCGGACTTATATAGAAACACCTCAAGCAGACAGTCCGGTATTTCTAGAGGTGAAGTCAAAAGATGAAGAAGGAATTGGCCATAAATTCCGTCTAGTCGCTACTTCACAAGCCATTATTAACTTGATGACAGATGGGAAAGTAGATCATCAGATACAAGATCCAGACTTAGTGCAAGAGATTCAGAGATTGTGTAAACGCTATGGTCATCGATTGGAACCACGGATGTTCATTTACTATGATCGCTTGTCTCTCAAAGAAAAGAAATCCATTCAGGGCTATCCTTATCAGAAAATTCGCGTGACAATCGATCAAAACTTAGTCTTTCGTGATCAAGCTGTTAGTCTTTTTCATGGGAAGAAAGGAGAACCTTTGTTAGAGGATGACTTCGTGATTATGGAAATTAAGGCTCCCGGACAAGAACCTCAATGGTTAAAGGATATTATAGAGAAGTATGGTTTGGTCAAGCAGAAATTTTCAAAATATAGCTGTGCTTATCATAAATCACAAGGATTGGATTATGCCCCAAGACCAGTGGAAGAAACGGTAGGTGCTGCCTATGTCTAATCTATTTGATTCTATTTTTAATAATGCCACAGCAACGGTGGATCCTTTGCGCTTACTGCTGGCCCTTTTGATCAGCCTCTTTCTAGGAATGGCCCTATCTTGGACCTATAAATACCGGACACTGTACACTCGAGAGTTTGTCATTAGTTTGACCTTGCTTCCTTGTATGATGACCTTAGTGATCTTTTTGGTCAATGGAAGTTTGGGAACCTCGATTGCAGTGGCAGGGACCTTTAGTTTGATTCGTTTCCGGTCAGCTACGAGTGGTTCGAGAGAGTTGATTGCGATTTTTCTAGCCATGATTATAGGACTAGCAGCAGGATCGGGCTATCTTTTATTGGCCATTTTATCAACCCTCTCTTTACTAGGGGTTTGGCTTGTATTGGAGAACAAACAGAGTAAGGCAGATCATCAACGGCGCCGTCATTTGACCATTACAGTCTCAAAACAAGATGCTGTTGCAGAACAAATCAGTCAGTTGTTAGACCAAAGTTGTTCAGAAGTTGACTTTATTTCTGTAACAACGGCCCAAGCTGGAGAACAACTGACCTTGAACTATGAGGTGAATATGAAATCGAACATCGATGATTTTGCCCTTGCTAATCTATTGATTAACAAGATTGAAAATTGTGATGTTGCTCTGACAAAGAAAGCCAAGAAAAGAAAGAATTTATAACTACTATCCTACTTTAGGATAGTTTTTTAGGATTTTAAGAACTTTTTAAGAAAAAGTGGTATACTATTTCTAAAAAATTGAAGGAATCCTTTATGAAAAAGACTGCTATTTTTGAAGATGTCGTCTCTATTATGACCCATGATTCATCTACCATCAAGGATCGAAAAGGATGCGATCCAGAGCCTTTTCGAGAAAACATTACAGATGATATGACAGATGATGCCTTTCTCTATCAAGTTAAGACTTACCTAGCTAGTTTTGGGGTGATCGGGCATGTTTCCTTTCGAGATAAAAAGGCCAGTCAAAAAGGGTTCCTTTTGAGAATAAATGGACAGAAATTGTATGTTGAGGAAGCTAATGAAGAGACTGGTCTTCAAGTAGGAGATCAGATCCTAGCTCTGGATGGAAGTGATTTGGAGCAGGTAGCGTCTCTTCATAAGGACTATTTTATCAGTAAGACCCCCGAAAGACATTACCGAGAATGGGCAGATTTGGTCTCTCAGTCAAGAAGGGTCACTCTTCTCCGGAAAGGGGTAGAAAAGACCATTGAAGTAGCGCCCAGTCGAGAGCCGATCAAAGATCAGATCTTTTGGAAACGATTAGACGATGAGATCCTTTACCTTCGTCTGGATAACTTTATGGATGAGGGAGCTATTAGCCAGGTACATCAAGAGTGCTTACCGATGATGACGAAGGTCAAGTTCCTTCTCGTTGATGTTCGACAGAACGGCGGAGGGACAGATTCTTTATACTTCCCTCTATTACATCTAGGCTTAGAGAAGGATCAGGGTTATGATTCGCTTGACTGGGATGATGATGGCATGGAAAGTCTCTATACGGAGCGCAATGTTGATCTGCGCTTGAAAGACTTTGAGGACTGGATGCAACAGGAAGAAATTAGTCCTGAAACCATTAAACTGCTTGAAGAGATGAAAGAGGAATTGCTCCGCCATCGGGGGAAAGGCTATGTACCGTATCAGCAAGAAAGCGAGGAATTCTTCCCAGAGGTTAGAGGAAGCCGCTATCCCGAGCGGATCTTTGTCTTATCAGACACCTACTGCGCTTCTTCTGGAGATAATTTTGTCCAGATGATGAAGCAATTTAAGAAGGTAACGGTGGTAGGTAGACCAACTCTCGGAATTTTAGACTATTCCAATTGTTGTACCGTTGACTATGGTGATTATCGATTGATGTTTCCTACCTCTCGCTGTCTAAGCCTGGATCAAGGAAAAGGAATGACGGATCAAGGTGTTGAACCGGATATAGAGGTTCCCTGGAGTCCTGACCATTTTGAAAGAGATGTGGATCTGGACAAGTGTCTGGAGTTAATTCATCAGAGCAACATAAAATAAAAAGAATTCCCATCAGAAAATGTAAAGAAGAGAAATTCTTTGGTTAGAAGGGATAAATATCTGAAATGATAACGTTTTCCAGGGCATTCTCACTATGTTTAAAATTGCTTACTTGGTATAAAAAATGGTAAAATAGAGAGTAATAATCAAAATGAAGAGTGAAACTTATGAAACATCAAACACTTTATAAATTTATCGGGCAGACGGTCTTGTATTTCGCCATTTTCCTAGCCCTACTTTATTTCTTTAGTTACCTTGGTCAAGGTCAGGGTGGCTTTATCTACAACGAATTTTAGAAAAGGAGACTCCTACCCGTGTCAAACCAACCTATTCACGATATGATCGAGACAATTGAACGTTATGCGCAACTACAACCAGACTATCCGGTCTACAATGTCCTTGGTGAGGAGCATACCTATGGGCAATTGAAGGCTGATTCAGATAGCTTGGCTGCTCACATTGATCAAATGGGACTTCCTGAAAAGTCACCTGTTGTTGTCTTTGGTGGACAAGAATATGAAATGTTAGCAACCTTTGTGGCTTTGACCAAATCTGGCCATGCTTATATCCCAATTGATAGCCATTCTGCCTTGGAGCGCGTGTCTGCCATTCTTGAAGTGGCAGAGCCAAGCTTGATTATTGCTATCAATGAATTTCCTTTGGAAAACCCAGCTGCTCCAATCATGTCCTTGGAGCAAGTGCGTGAAGCTTATGCAGCTCAGAATGCGTACGACTTGCAACATCCAGTCAAAGGGAATGATAACTACTACATCATCTTTACTTCAGGGACAACTGGGAAACCAAAAGGGGTGCAAATTTCGCACGATAACTTACTCAGCTTTACCAACTGGATGATTACGGACAAGGAATTTGCAACGCCAGAGCGTCCGCAAATGTTGGCGCAACCACCGTATTCTTTTGACTTGTCTGTCATGTATTGGGCACCGACCTTAGCTCTTGGAGGAACGCTTTTTGCCCTTCCATCAGCCATTACTCAAGATTTCAAACAACTCTTTGCGACGATCTTTTCTCTTCCAATTGCTATCTGGACTTCGACACCATCTTTTGCAGATATGGCCATGTTATCTGAAGATTTCAATGCTGAAAAGATGCCAGGGATCACCCATTTCTACTTTGATGGGGAAGAGTTGACTGTGAAAACCGCTCAGAAATTGCGCGAGCGTTTCCCAAATGCGCGCATCATCAATGCCTACGGCCCAACGGAAGCAACTGTAGCTCTTTCAGCTGTAGCCGTAACAGATGAGATGTTAGCTACCTTGAAACGTCTGCCAATCGGTTATACAAAAGAAGATTCTCCAACCTTCATTATTGATGAGGCAGGAAACAAATTGCCAAATGGTGAGCAAGGGGAAATTATCGTATCTGGTCCAGCCGTTTCAAAAGGTTATATGAATAATCCAGAGAAAACAGCAGAAGCCTTCTTCGAATTTGAAGGTCTTCCAGCCTACCATACAGGAGATGTCGGAACCATGACGGATGAGGGCCTCCTTCTCTATGGTGGACGGATGGACTTCCAAATCAAGTTTAACGGTTACCGTATCGAGCTAGAGGATGTCTCTCAAAACTTGAACAAATCGAAATATATTGATTCAGCAGTTGCGGTACCGCGTTATAATAAAGATCACAAGGTTCAAAATCTCTTAGCCTATGTCATCTTAAAAGAGGGTGTCAAAGAACAATTTGAGCGCGAGATTGATATCACGAAAGCCATTAAGGAAGATTTAGAAAACATTATGATGTCTTATATGATGCCTTCAAAATTCCTCTATCGTGACAGCCTGCCATTAACACCAAACGGGAAAATCGACATCAAAGGGTTGATTAGCGAGGTTAACAACCGATGATCGAGTTTTTGAAACAGCTCCCTCATTTAGAACACTATGGAACACCGATCTATTTTATCTACCTCATTCTAGCTTTTTTGCCGATCTTTGTGGGTCTCTTTTTCAAAAAGCGGTTTCCGGTATATGAAGGACTTGTGAGTCTGATCTTTATCATTTTGATGCTGACAGGTTCGAATCTCAAGCAAATTTATGCCTTACTCTTTTACGTAGTCTGGCAAATCTTGATTGTGTATTCCTACAAATTTTATCGTCAGAAAGCGGACAATAAGTGGATTTTCTATCTTCATTCCTTCTTGTCTGTCTTGCCCTTGATCTTTGTTAAGGTAGAGCCAGCGATCAAGAATGGACACCAATCCTTGTTTGGATTTTTAGGGATTTCTTATTTGACCTTCCGAGCTGTCGGAATGATCATCGAAATGCGAGATGGTGTTTTGAAAGAATTCACGCTCTGGGAATTCTTACGCTTTATGCTCTTTATGCCGACCTTCTCAAGTGGGCCGATTGATCGTTTCAAGCGTTTTAATGAGGATTATAAAGCCATTCCTGAGCGCGAAGAATTATTGGATATGTTGGAGCAAGCTGTTAAGTACATCATGTATGGCTTCCTTTATAAATTTATCCTAGCTCATATTTTTGGCCACTTATTGTTAGGTCATGTGCAGACCTATGCCTTGTCTCAAGGTGGATTCTTCAACATCGGAACGCTGGGAGTCATGTATGTTTATGGCTTTGACCTTTTCTTTGACTTTGCAGGGTATTCCATGTTTGCTTTAGCGGCTTCCAATTTGATGGGGATTAAAAGTCCCATCAACTTTGACCATCCTTTTAAATCACGTGATTTAAAGGAATTCTGGAACCGCTGGCATATGAGTTTATCTTTCTGGTTCCGTGATTTTGTCTTTATGCGTCTCGTGATGGTATTGATGCGCAATAAAGTGTTCAAGAGCCGGATTACCACCTCAAATGTTGCCTACATTATTAATATGTTGGTCATGGGCTTCTGGCACGGGGTGACCTGGTACTACATCGCTTATGGGCTCTTCCATGGGCTTGGAATGGTTATCAATGATGCTTGGATTCGCAAGAAAAAGACCATCAATAAAGAAAGAAAAGCAAAAGGATTGGATCCGATACCGGACAATCGTTGGACCAAGGCTTTGGGGATCTTTATCACCTTTAATACAGTGATGCTGTCCTTCCTGATCTTCTCAGGATTCTTGGATCAGCAATGGTTCCCAAAAGTGAAATAAAAGGAGAATAAAAAATGGATGTAAAATCACAAGTAATTGAAATTATTGACGAATTGTTTATGGAAGATGTCTCAGACATGATGGATGAGGATCTCTTTGATGCGGGTGTTCTTGATAGTATGGGAACAGTCGAATTGATTGTGGAATTGGAAAATCGCTTTGGCATCCGTGTTCCTGTATCAGAATTTGGACGCGATGATTGGAACACTGCCAACAAGATCGTAGAAGGTGTAACGGAGCTTCAGAATGCTTAAGCGTTTGTGGCTGATTTTAGGGCCCGTATTTTGCGCGCTCCTCATGGTAGCAGCTTTATTATTCTTTTATCCAATCAATCATAAGCACAACTATACCGAAGAGAAAAAAGCTGCGGTTAGTCTGAATGCAGAAGGCTTCAAGAGTCGTACAAAGAAGCAAGAAGCACTTTCGGACCCACAGCATCGCTTTGTTCCTTATTTCGGATCAAGTGAATGGTTGCGTTTTGATGTGGTGCATCCAGCAGTTTTGGCTGAAAAATATGACCGTAATTACAGACCCTATTTTTTAGGAGAACGTGGTGCGGCTTCTTTGAACCAGTATTTTGGAATGCAACAGATTTTGCCAGAACTCAAGGACAATACAGCTGTTTATGTGGTTTCTCCGCAATGGTTTACCAAGAAGGGCTATGATTCCTCTGCCTTTCAACAATTCTTTAATAGCGATCAGTTGAATAGCTTTATTGCCAATCACCAACAGGATGCTGCATCCCGGTATGCCGCGAAACGCCTGTTGCAACAGTATCCAAATGTCGCCTTTCAAAGTGTTGTGACGAACATTTCTCAAGGAAAGAAAATTTCAGGATTTGATCAGTCTTTAAACCAGTTTGTTTCCCATCTGGTTCAGCGCGAAGATGCCTTGTTTAGTAATCTTGCAACTCGTACAAACGGGAATTACGATAAGAAGGTCAAAAAACGTCTACAAGATTTGCCAGACCAATTCTCATATGAGAAATTGGAGGAAATTGCAACGGCTGAAGCAAAAGTCAAAACCAATAATAACGATCTTGGAATCAGCAATCATTTTTACAACACTCGTTTAAAAATGAAGTTGAAGAAACTAAAAGGTTTCCAAAAGAACGAATCCTATGTTCAATCTCCAGAGTACAATGACTTGCAATTGGTTCTAGACCAGTTTGCTAAATCTCGGACCAATGTCATCTTTGTGATTCCTCCAGTCAATGCCAAATGGATGAAATACACAGGCTTGAGCCAAGAAAAGTATGAACAGGCTGTTCAAAAGATTCGTTACCAATTGGAAAGTCAAGGATTCACCAATATTGCAGACTTTTCTAAAGATGGTGATCAGCCCTACTTTATGGAAGATACGATTCATATGGGATGGAATGGTTGGCTAGCCTTTGATAAAGCGGTCAATCCCTTTGTCACAAAAGCTGAAAAAGCACCAACTTACCATCTAAATGATCGCTTCTTCAGCAAAGACTGGGCCCAATATAAAGGGACACCAGACGAATTTAAATAATGCTTGATCAAAGGGGGCAGGATC
>CAJZGQ010000025.1 GCA_916048115.1 uncultured Streptococcus sp.
CTTGCTCGACAATCCAAAAACAATTAAGAGGCTAGGACTTTTGTCCCAGCCTCTTGTTTTTCTTGCTTGAAAGCTGTAAAATAAAGAAAAGAACAGAAAAAGGAAGCAACAATCATGTCAAACGATCTCATCCTAATGGGAGTTGTTATTGTCTTATTTGGACTTTATTTCACCCTTCAAGTAGAGCTTACTAAAGTTAGAAATCAATTCACCTACTATCTTCTAAAACCAGGTGGCATCTCCAAGGAACAAAAAGAGAAGTACCTCAAAGAACCAGAGATGGAAGCGATTCGCTTAATTCGCATCGACTATCGGATTGGCCTCCAAAATGCCAAACTTGTCTATGAGCACTTAAAGAAATAAGAATACCCTCGTATAGTCTATACGAGGGTTTCTCTTTCAAAAAAAGGCGTCAGCTTTGGTAAAACGTTGGCAACATCTGCTGATTGGATTTTTGCTAGTTGATAGGGACAAGGAGTAATGTAGGCTGCTTCAAAAAAATCAAGAGAGAGTCCACTGTGTTTTAAGGCAGCAAGAGATTTGACCTGATGAAGATCTACTAGGACCCCATCGTGGGTCAGGGTCAGATGAGGTAGAAGAGAAGACTGATCCATCAAAGTCTTCAGACTTTCTTCTTCCTCTTTTTTTCTGGCGAGGAGTCGCTTTTTATTGGTCAGATACATACCATTATCGATATAGAGGCTCAAAGCCTTTTGCATAATAAGGTTGCTATCATAGTCCAGAATTGTCTTATAGGTCAAGACAGGTTTAAGAAGGGCTTGGGGAAGGATCATGGAAGTAATGCGAAGAGCAGAAAAGAGATTGGTCGAAAAAGACTTGATATAGATAACTCGATTATTGCGATCTAGATAATGAAAAGAAGGAGCATTGCGGCCATCAAGATCTACCAAATAGTCGTCCTCGACAAGGTAGACATCGTATTGATCAGCTAGTTGCAAGATTACTTCTTTTTCCTTGGTGGAATAGCTATGACCAAGTGGGTAGTGAAAACGGGGGATCGTGTAGAAAAATTTGATGTGGCCACTCTTAAAAATCTCTTCGAGTTCCTCAAGGTCAATTCCCGTTAAATTTCGTTGAATGGTCCGGTAGGCAAGTTGCTGCGAATCTAAGAGTTGATTCATTCGATGATAAGTCGGCTGCTCAATCAAGATCTGAGATTTTTTATTGGGAAAGTCAATTTGGCTGAGGATATTGAGTGCCTGTTGTGTACCAGAAGTCAAAACGATCTGATCCGCAGTCGTATAAATACTTTCTTCCTTCAATAAGCCTTGAATCGATTGTCGTACTTCTGGTAATCCTGCTTGGTCTGAAAAATTATTAAAAAGATAATTCTCACGACCAATCAAGGTTTCATTGATACAGGTTCGGAAATCTTCAAAAGCCTGGTTGCGGTCTTTCTCTAATTTTAGTGGAAGATCCTCATGTTGGTCAGGTTCCTGCTCCAAAACATAGTAGCCACTTTGAGGTTTTGCGTAGAGTAAGTGCTGGTAGGTCAAATCCAGCAAGGCCCGTTGTACGGTGTCCTTACTACAAGAAAATTGACTGGCTAGCTGGCGAACGGAGGAAATTTTCTGACCGGTCACCAGTTCTCCGTCTTGAATGGCTTTTTTTAGAACATGAATAATTTCTTGGTATTTGCTCGTCTTCATTTTGACTGTCCCCATACAGTTTTTTTCTATTGTACAGAAATAATCACAAAAATACCACTCTGAGAATGAGTGAAGATCTTTTTCTTTTAAAAATCTTGTTTTCATAGGTAGAATCTAGTGCCGTACGACTTTTTATGATAGAATGAAGATCGTAGTGTCTACCGTAAATAGGGTACAGTAGCACACAGTGTATTGGGGTGCGGGATTGAACAGATGCTTTCCTGTATAGCTGGTATAAGACCTATCTGTAAGCAGTTCCGTATCTGTATGTGATACATCGAATCAAACCTTCATAACCATAAACAAGCTACATAACTTTTTACGATCAATGAAAGAGGTGGAGAAAATGTAGGCAATTCTAGGTAAGTCTTTTAGAAACACTTAAAATATCAATTGAAAGAGGAAGAACAATGTTTAAAAGAACTTACAAACGCAATATTCCACTCTTAGCAGGTCTGGAATTCACATCATATTTTGGAATCACTAGTTTCTGGATTTTATTTTTCATTCAAAATGGTCTTTCCTTGCTTCAGATCGGGCTATTAGAGAGTATCTTTCATGGTACTAGTCTATTGAGCGAAATTCCATCAGGCATGTTGGCGGATCGATTTAGTTACAAGACCAATCTCTATTTGGCTCGCATAGCCAGTATTGTGTCCTCTATCTTGATCTTACTTGGTCAAGGGAATTTCTGGATCTATGCAATGGCTATGATGGTCAGTGCCTGGTCCTACAATTTTGATTCAGGTACGAATACTGCTTTCTTGTTTGATTCGGCGGTAGAAGCAGGTCAAAAGGATCGTTATCTTCAGATTTCTAGCTTTTTGTCCGGAGTGGCTGAAGTCACCCGAACGTTAGGAACAGTAGTAGCCGGTCTCTTTGTTCATGGGGCCTTGGCTTGGACCTATCATATTGCCATAGGTCTTTCATTACTTTCCATTCTCTTGATTTATCTGATGAAAGAGCCAGAGAGCAAGAGAGATGAAAGAAATAGTCTGACCTTAAAACGGATATTGGTGGTAGTGAAACAAGAATGGCAGGAAAAACCAGTCTTGTTTTATTGGATGCTGACCTATCAGCTGGTAGGAACCATCATGTGTATGTTTTATTTTTACTACCAACAAAAAATCAGTGACTTAGCCAGTTGGCAAGTTTCACTCATTATGTTGATTGGTAGTGGATTCAATCTCCTAGCGGTTTATCTGGCCAGTCAGATCGGGAAAAAATGGAATAGTAACCAAGTCTTCCCAATTCTAGTTGCATTGACAGGTTTGGCCTTGCTGTTGGTAGGTTTGAAGACTCCATTCGCCTATCTGAGCGTCTATCTCTTGACCAATGCCCTTTATGCAGTTTATCAACCTATATACTACAATGATTTACAAATTTATTTGCCTTCCAGTGTACGAGCCACCATGCTTAGTATAAACTCCATGATGTTTAGTTTGTCTATGATTGTGATTTTCCCTCTGACTGGTTGGTTCATCGATACTTGTGGATTTGTAGCTGTTTTCCTTGTACTAGGCCTTGTGACCCTCCTATCTTTCCCTCTCTTACTGATTGGATTGAGGAAAATGGGCAAGCTATTAAATAAGGGGACAAAGACGGAATAAAAGCTCCATACGTTCATTTGTCCACCTATGTTAAAATAGTACATAGCATGAAATGATGGGGGAATCATCTGATGTAAACAAAAAGATTTGAGAAATCATGTAATTTCTCGAATCTCCAATGCTAGTATTGATCCCCAAAAGTTAGACAAATAATGTAAAAAAGGACTTAGTTCTGTATTGCACAGGACTAGGTCCTTTTGGTTTGTTCCTACTTCACTGATTGTGTTAGGAATCAAAATCGCCTATGAGAACTCATCCTGGTAGTTTTTTAATAGGCTGGTCTGTATTTTACTTAATCTCTCCTTCATAGGAAGAAGTCGGACAGCAACGACTCTTTCAGTTGCTTTCAAAAAAAAATACCCGAAAAATTAGATTTTTTCTATCTAACTTTTCGGGTGTGGTTTAAAAGACTAGAGGCTGTATTACATAAAGTAAACGATAGCTAAATACTGAAGGGCAGAAGCAGCAAGGATAAAGAGGTGCCAAATCATATGGAAATAGGGTTTTTTCTTGGCATAAAAGCCAGCTCCCACCGTGTAGCACAGCCCCCCAATGAGCATGAGCCCCCAGAAGATAGGGGTAGTTTGACTAACAATTTGGGGAATAATAAAGATAACCAACCAGCCCATGATCAAGTAAAGAGCTAGGCTGAATTTTTCATTGACTTTTTTAGCAAAGATTTTGTAGAGAATGCCAAAGATAGTGGTACCCCATTGGATTAAGATAATGCTGTAGCCCATCCAGTTATTCATCAAGGTGAGGACGACTGGTGTGTAACTACCTGCGATCGCAATGTAGATCATGGAATGGTCGATAATACGAAGCACATACTTTTGAGGTGAATCGTAAGACATGGCATGGTAGACGGTCGAAGACAGAAACATCAAAAAGAGACTGATCACAAAGATAGAAGTCCCAAAAGCACTAAGCAGACCGTGTTGCTCAAAGCTATAGACTGCTGAGATCGGAAGTAAGATCAACATAAGGAGGGCTCCAACAGCGTGGGTTACACTATTTGCGATCTCCTCACCAAAAGATAATTTTTTACTTAGTTTCATGGTGTAATTCATCAGTTTCTTCCTCCTTGTTTTCTGGTTGTATATAAGATAGGGTTTCTAGATAAAGTTGAACGGTCTGACAGGCAGAACGAATGATGGGAGCGATTGGCTCTTTTTGCTCATTGAGATAAGCAACAAAGCTATTATAGAGAAGATCTGAGCTTGCCTGGTCCTGTAAGAAATTTAAGGTAGAAGCGATCTCTTGAATAGAAAAGACTGTTTTTAAGGTTGTAATAGCGATCAAACGAGCCACCTGTCTACGCTGGTATTTCTTCTTATCTGGTTTTTCGACGTAACCATGTTTTACGTAATTGTTGATCATGGCAGCCGTCAAGCCCTTGTCTGAAGAAGAGAGGACAGGTGCACAGGTTTTATTAACATAAAGAAGGACCTGATCGAGATAGAGGTCTAGCTCAGGCAGTTGCTCCCAAGTTGGATAGGAAAAAGTAGACACTAAATCTTCACCTTTCTTTAATCTGGTTTTCATAACTAGATAATAACATTAATAAAAACTCCTGTCAAGAAATTTTGAAAAATATGATACAATAGACCTATGAAACTATTAATTCCATCCGCTAAAGAACTGAACGAACAGGCTCGTATCGTCGAGCCCCAACCCTTGTCAGAGAACACAAAAACCATTCTCCAAGCTTTGAAGCAATTCTCGCTAGAAGAATTAGCGACATTTTACGGGATCTCAGAAGAAAGAGCCCTAGTAGAAAAAGAAAGAATTGAGGCTCTGATAGATGGGAGTGCTAAAACCTATCCTGCTTTGGAACTGTTTGATGGCCTCATGTATCGGAGCATCGAGCGTCAAGGCTTATCTGAAAAAGAGCAGGCTTATCTGCAGGAGCATTTGTTGATCACGACTGCTTTATACGGTGTGCTACCTGTCTATGAAGGGATTGCTCCCCATCGCTTAGATTTTATGATGAAGCTAAAACCAGCTGGAAAGTCTCTAAAGTCACTCTGGAAAGAGGACTATGATAAGGCAGTAGAAGGTGAAGAACATATCTTATCTCTCTTGTCCTCTGAGTTTGAACTGGTTTTTTCAAAAGCCATTCGCGAGCGAATGATCCAGATTAAATTCATGGAGAATCGTGGCGGGACACTGAAGGTTCACTCGACGATTTCAAAGAAAGCACGTGGGGCCATGGTGACGGCTATGATGAAGGAAGAAATCACCCATATAGAAGATTTGAAATCATTAGAAGTAGCAGGTTTCTCTTATCGTGAGGATTTATCACAAGAGAAAGAATGGGTCTTTGTGAAAGAATAAATAAAACTATTCCTGAGAAGCATCAGGAATAGTTTTTTAATCTGTTAGATAAAGAGAATGCACGATGAAAACTCCAAAATAGAGGATTTTGGAGTCAGAATCGTCTTGAGCTGTAGGCTTAGGCGATATGTTTGAATTTCTTCAAGAGTTCTGTTAACTCAGCTTGCTCGCCGCTATTAAAGACTTGCATCAAGCGTTGAATATTTTTAATATGATCTGGAAGAGCTTCTTCGATCTTTTTACGACCGGCATCGGTAATAGATACAACATATGCACGGCGGTCTTCTGGATCGGTTTCGCGTGTAATCCAACCATCGCGGACCATATTGCGAATAACCACAGTCATATTTCCAGAGGTCGCAAGAATGTTATCGATCAGATCTTGAATGCGAAGATCGCCTTTGCTATACAAGGTCTCAAGGACAGAGAATTGAGTTGGTGTCAACTGGTGCTTTTTAAAGATATGAGCCTCAGATGCACGGATCAATCGTTCCGCCTTGTGGAAGACGATCATGGTTTTTAAATCTACGTTTGCTTCTTTGAATAATCTCTTTAAATTTTCCATATCTATATTTTATCAATAAATAGTGTTTCTGTCGTTTAATTTTATTTTCAAATTAGTTACAAAATTGTGACAAAGTTATTAAACTATCAACAAATGATAGCATAGATGTTAATTTTACTTTGTTTATCAAACAATTTTATACTAAAACATTGTAACAGGTATGAAATATTAGTAACAATTCTTTCTTGAAAATCTATAGAATTCTAGGTAGCTTTGGTGTATAATGAGGGAGTGAAACAGAAAAATTATCTTTTTATCATATGGCAACATATAATAGGAATCTGTGTCTTAGTGCTGACGGTGCTTTTTTCTTGGCTATTTCTTGCTGAAAAAACTTCGGATCGCATGCAGGATCAAATGGAACAAGCAAGAAACATAGCGCTGTCGCACTCTTCGATGGCTACAATTGATACGGAGAGTTTCTTCCATGGCAAAGAAGCGTATCTTTCCTTTATCGGAAAAGACCAGGAGGGTCAAGAACTAGCGGTCTTGGTGGCGGAGGCAGATGATCAGGTCTATGCTTACCCTTTAAAAGAGGGAATCAACCAGAAAAAAGCAAAGGCGATTGTGAAAGAGAAGAGCAAAGACGCGATTGATCGGGTAACTTTTGGACGCTTTAAAGGCAAACCGATCTGGGAAGTTAAGTCTGGAAGATCTTATTATGTGGTGGATTTCAAGACTGGGAAAGTAACCAGTGTTTTTTAGGATTTGAGGAGGAAATATGAAATTATCAAATCGTGTATTGGAAATGGAAGAAAGCGTGACTTTGGCTGCAAATGCTCGTGCCAAAGCTTTGGCAGCTGAAGGTCGTGATATCTTGAGTTTAACGCTTGGTCAACCTGACTTTGCGACTCCAAAAAACATTCAAGAAGCAGCAGTGGCATCCATCGAGGACGGTCGGGCTAGCTTTTATACGGTAGCGTCTGGACTTCCAGAATTGAAGGATGCCATTAGTGACTATATGAAAGAGTTTTATGGCTATGCTGTCAGCCGCAATGAAGTAGTGGTCGGCACTGGCGCCAAGTTTATTCTTTATGCATTCTTTACTTCTGTTATCAATCCAGGTGATGAAGTCATCATTCCAACACCTTGCTGGGTCTCTTATGTAGACCAGGTCAAGATGGTTGAAGGAACACCCGTTACTTTCCAAACAACAGAAGAAAATCACTTCAAAGCAACGGTTGAGCAACTGGAAGCAGCACGGACAGACAAGACCAAGGTTGTCTTGCTGAATTCACCATCCAATCCAACAGGAATGATCTACAGCAAAGAAGAACTAGAAGCGATTGGAAACTGGGCTGTTGAGCATGACATCTTGATTTTGGCAGATGATATCTATGGTCGTTTGGTCTATAATGGCAATACTTTCACGCCAATTTCTAGCTTGTCAGAAGCGATTCGCAAGCAAACCATCGTGATTAACGGAGTTTCAAAAACCTATGCCATGACCGGATGGCGTGTTGGGTTTGCAGTGGGGGATCCTGAGATTATCGGGGCCATGGCCAAGGTGATCAGTCAAACAACTTCTAATTTGACGACAGTTTCCCAGTATGCTGCCATCGAAGCCCTAACCGGAGACCAATCTTCTATTGAGATCATGCGCCAAGCTTTTGAAGAGCGCTTGAATACCATTTACCCTTTGTTAAATGAAGTACCTGGTTTCGAAGCTATCAAACCTCAAGGAGCCTTCTATCTCTTTCCAAATGTGAAGAAGGCCATGGAGATCAAAGGTTACACGGATGTGACGGAATTTACCACAGCAATTTTGGAAGAAGCTGAGGTTGCTTTAGTAACGGGAGCTGGCTTTGGTGCCCCTAAAAATGTTCGCTTGTCTTATGCGACAGATTTGGATACCCTCAAAGAAGCTGTTCGTCGACTCAAGGCCTTTATGGAAAATTAAACATATCGGATCCTTAGCATTGAGCTGAGGATCTTTTTCTGTAAAAAAATCAGCTTTTCACAGGTAGAATCTAGCACTGTAAGCCTTTTTATGATACAATAAAGAAGATAATGTCTTCGGACAAGTTTAACGAGAAAAGGAAGATGAATGATGACAAAACGGATTACTATCATCGAAGTTAAAGACTATGTTGGTCAAGAAGTGACCATCGGTGCTTGGGTGGCCAACAAATCTGGTAAAGGAAAAATTGCTTTCTTGCAATTGCGTGACGGGACTGCCTTTTTCCAAGGTGTGGCTTTTAAACCAAACTTTATTGAAAAATTTGGGGAAGAAGTGGGAATTGAAAAATTTGATACCATCAAACGCTTGAGCCAAGAAACGTCAGTCTTTGTGACAGGGATTGTCAAAGAAGATGAGCGCTCAAAATTTGGTTATGAGCTGGATATTACAGACATCGAAGTCATCGGTGAATCGCAAGATTACCCAATCACGCCAAAAGAACACGGAACAGATTTCTTGATGGACAACCGCCACTTGTGGTTGCGTTCACGCAAACAAGTCGCTGTGATGCAAATCCGTAATGCCATCATTTATGCAACTTATGAGTTCTTTGATAAGAATGGCTTTATGAAATTTGATAGCCCAATTCTTTCTGGAAATGCAGCAGAAGACTCTACAGAACTTTTTGAAACAGACTACTTTGGAACACCAGCCTACTTGAGCCAGTCTGGTCAGCTTTATCTTGAAGCTGGTGCTATGGCCCTTGGTCGCGTCTTTGACTTTGGTCCAGTATTCCGTGCTGAAAAATCTAAGACTCGTCGTCACTTGACTGAGTTCTGGATGATGGACGCTGAGTACTCATACTTGACACATGATGAGTCACTTGACTTGCAAGAAGCTTATGTTAAAGCGTTGCTTCAAGGTGTTCTCGATCGTGCTCCTCAAGCCTTGGAAACCTTGGAACGTGATACAGAGCTCTTGAAACGTTATATTGCAGAGCCATTCAAACGCATTACTTACGATGAAGCCATTGATCTCTTGCAAGAACATGAAAACGATGAAGATGCGGATTATGATCATTTGGAACATGGGGATGACTTCGGCTCACCACACGAAACATGGATTTCAAACCACTTTGGAATACCAACCTTCGTGATCAACTATCCAGCTGACATCAAGGCTTTCTACATGAAACCAGTTCCTGGTAACCCAGATCGCGTGCTTTGTGCAGACTTGCTTGCGCCAGAAGGGTACGGAGAAATCATCGGTGGTTCTATGCGTGAGGAAGACTATGATGCCCTTGTAGCGAAGATGGAATCACTTGGTATGGATCGTACAGAGTATGAATTCTACCTTGACCTTCGTAAATACGGTACAGTACCACACGGTGGATTTGGTATCGGTATCGAGCGTATGGTTACCTTCGCAGCAGGTACAAAACACATCCGTGAGGCCATTCCGTTCCCACGTATGTTGCACCGTATCAAACCTTAATAGACGTAAAAACGCCATTAGGCGTTTTTAACTTTTATCTGGTCCAAAAACTATGAAAGGAATTTCTATGCTGAAAATAGATATCATTGATGGAAAAGAATATGATAGTATTCATGGTGCTTTGATTGCTGACTTGGATCATACCATCCAAACCATGTTGCAGATTTCTTATCCCGATAGTCAGATGGATGACTTTATTACCTACAAGAATTTAAGTCAGTATTGTATGGAATATTTGTCTCAGATTATTGACCGGGCGAATGAGAAAAATGAGGCGATCAAGCAACAGGTGACGGCAGTCTTGCCGATGACGGAGGCTCCCTTTAACGTTGAAGACCGCTTGACGGCTAGCTATACCTTTGGTCAGCGGGTGGCGGATTCAGTTGCACGCTTTGGCGGGTCTTGGACCTTTATTATCAGTTTCATTCTTATGATGGCAATTTGGATGTTGATGAATGTCTTGCATCCTTTTGGTTGGAATTTTGATCCTTATCCTTTCATTTTGCTTAATCTTGCCCTGTCTACGATTGCGGCGATTCAAGCTCCTTTAATCATGATGAGTCAAAATCGTGCGGCAGATTATGATCGCCTGCAAGCACGAAATGACTTTAACGTCAATATGGAATCGGAACGAGAAATTCGTTTGCTCCATACAAAGATTGACCATATGGTGCAACAAGATCAGACGGATCTACTTGAGATTCAAAAGTTGCAAACAGAATTGTTGGTTTCTTTGTCTAATCAAGTGAC
The DNA here is from genome assembly GCA_916048115.1 of uncultured Streptococcus sp. Classification (GTDB taxonomy): domain Bacteria; phylum Bacillota; class Bacilli; order Lactobacillales; family Streptococcaceae; genus Streptococcus. Next base: position 10,327 of record CAJZGQ010000025.1, read on the forward strand.
CCAATTGCGTCAAGAGATGAACCAAGCTAAATAAGAAGTTGACTGATCAATCATATATCCAGATAAAGAGAATGGGGAGACGATGACATCATTATTGAAGTATTTTAAGGGTTATCTAACGGAAACTATTTTAGGTCCTGTATTTAAACTATTAGAAGCTATCTTTGAATTGTGCGTGCCTTTAATCATTGCCCACTTAGTCGATCAGGTCATTCCGCAAAAGGAAACGAGCGGAGTGGTGATGATGGTCGGTGCTTTGTTTTTATTTGCTAGCTTTGGTGTCGTCGTTGCTATTACGGCTCAGTATTTTTCATCTAAAGCAGCTGTCGGATTTACCCGTGAGATGACCAAGGATTTGTATGATAAGATCTTGTCCCTTCCAAAGAACAAGCGAGATAGAATCGGTACATCTAGTTTGGTAACCCGTCTCACTTCTGATACTTATCAAATCCAGGTTGGGATCAATCTCTTCTTGCGCCTTTTTTTGAGGGCGCCGATTATTGTCTTTGGCTCTATTATCATGGCCTTTACGATCAGTCCGAAATTAACCCTTTGGTTCTTGGGGATGGTGGCCATTTTGACGCTGATTATTGTCATCATGTCTCGGATTGTCAATCCGCTCTTTGCAAGGATTCGGAAAATCACAGACAGGATGGTCACGGTGACACGTCAGCAATTTCAAGGGATGCGAGTGATTCGGGCCTTTGGACAACAGGCTAGTGAATTAGAAGATTTTAGAGAGGTCAATCAGGACTACAAAGTCTGGCAAATTCGCGCTGGTATCTGGTCTAGTTTGGTGAGTCCCTTGACCTTCCT
>CAJZGQ010000026.1 GCA_916048115.1 uncultured Streptococcus sp.
TCCCTACACGACGCTCTTCCGATCTAATTGAAAATGTCTTTATTTCTTTCACACCTTTTTCAATTAACAGGCGCTTCATTAATTCGATTGTTTTGCCAGTTGTGTATATATCATCGAAGATAAGATACTTTTGCTTTATTGGAACTTCTTCTTTTAATTGAAAATGTTGAGAGGTTTTTAATCTTTCTTCTCTTGTTTTTTTTGATTGTGCCAAGCTGTCTTCTTTTTGAAATAGAGTGCTGTACTTTATTTCTGCAAAATCTAGTATAGTCGAGACTTGATTGAATCCTCTCTCCTGCTTTTTTTCATGGCTAATTGGAGTTGATATTATTGTATAGTTTTTATACTTTTTCAACGCTTTTTTGATGTCACTTGCAAATACCATTCCTAACAAACGATCTCCTTCAAATTTATATCGTTTGAAATAGTCTTTCATTGCTCCATTATATCTATATAAAGCTTCATGTTGAACAGTATTTCCTTTGTCTTCCCAGTACTCACAATCTTTACATACTTTCTCCTCCTTATCTTTAAAGCACCTAGGACAATGAATTTCACCAATTTGTTCGAAGTTTTCTTTGCATTCTTTACAAATCAATTTTTCTTGTTGATTTATAAAAATAAGATCTGTGAAATGTTCACTAGTTTTTAACTCTTTATTACAAAGCAGACATTCTTTCAAAATCCAGCCTCCTGATTCATTTGTTTTATTTCCTTGATTGCTTTTTTCATTTCTTTTGTTATTCCATCTGATAGAAAGAGTAATTTACCTGTTGGTCTTTCTTTGCTACGTCCAACTCTTCCTGAGATTTGTACAAGGGCACTTTTCGTAAACAAGCGATGGTTGCTTTCTAAAACAAAAACATCTACAAGCGGAAAGGTCACTCCTCTTTCTAGAATAGTAGTCGAGACTAGTATTGTTTTTTCTTTATTTCTAAATTCTTCTACAATTCTCAAGCGATCCTGTGTCTGAGAGGATACAAAACCTACTTTTTCTTTCGGAAAGTATTTTTTTATATTCTCTTTAAATTGTTGTCCTAATTCAATTTCAGATACAAAGATTAACAATGGGTAGTGAGTCCGTCTTTGCTTCTTGATTAGTTCCAATAGTTCGTAGGGGATTCTTCCTTTTTCTATTTTTTCTCTCATTTTCGATACCCATTTTATTTCTGGAACCACTAGTGGGTTCCCATGGAACCGTCTTGGAAGACTATAACGGATGATTTCTTTTTTCTTAACCTTTTTATCTAACTCATCTGTAGAGGTTGCTGTTAAATAAAGGGTGTTCCCTTCTTTTTTTATCGCATTCTGAGCTGCTTTGTATAACATAGGATTATCCACAAAGGGAAAAGCGTCGACCTCATCTATAATAAGGAGATCAAAGGCCTGATAAAACTTTAACAATTGGTGAGTGGTTGCGATTACCAAAGGTGTTCTAAAATAGGGGTCCGATTCCCCATGAAGCAACGATATCGAACAGGAAAAATCTTCCTTCATCCTTCCGTACAGTTCGATACAGACATCGATTCTTGGGGTAGCAATACAAACTGCTTGTCCACTCTTGATCGCTGTTGCTACAACCTGGTACATCATTTCCGTTTTCCCAGCTCCTGTCACAGCATGTACCAAGGCATTTTTTCCTTCTTTAACTGCTTTAATGAGACCATCTGATACCTCTTGTTGATAGGAAGTCAAGGTTCCTTTCCAGTTTAACACCTCTTGTCCTTCAAAGTCTTGCTGTGCAATAGCATAAAGTTTTTGATCACTCCGGATCCTTCCCAATTGGATACAAGCTCTACAATACAGGACCTCTTCACTCAACTTCCAAAGTTTTTGATCAATCATACTGCCACATCGAAAACATTGGTACCTTCCATTTTGTTTTTCTATAGTTGGGAGTTCTTGGGCCATTTCTTTTAAATCGTCTGTCATCTGACTCTCTGTTAAGAGTCTTCCATAAGCATCTTCTATCTTCATACTTATCAATTCGTAAAAATTGGAGAAAATCATTCTTTTTTTGTAAAATAAGAATATGGAATATATTACATTTAAAGAGAACGGCACTGTTCAAGAAGAAATCAAAAAATCGAAATTCATTTGTCATGTTAAACGCGTCTCTTCTGAAGAGGAAGCTAGAGATTTTATCAACGCGATCAAAAAGGAACACTACAAGGCCACACATAACTGTTCTGCTTTCATCATTGGAGAACATAGCGATATTAAACGGACTAGTGACGATGGTGAACCTAGTGGTACAGCGGGTGTACCGATGTTGGGAGTTTTAGAGAATCATCACATCACTAATAGTTGTGTTGTGGTTACCCGCTATTTTGGAGGCATTAAATTGGGTGCTGGCGGTCTGATTCGTGCATACGCTGGAAGTGTGGCTCAAGCAGTTCGAGAGATTGGACTTGTAGAAATCAAGGAGCAAGTTGTTCTTGGGATCACACTTTCTTATTCCCAATACCAAGAATTTGCTAATTTCTTAAAAGACAACAAATTGGTAGAACAAGATCCGATGTTTACAGATCGGGTGGCGACAACTATTTTTGTAGACAAAGAAGACACCAGTTCTATCACAGCTGCTTTAGTCGAATTTTATAATGGGAAAATCCTTATAGAAGATCAAGGAATTCGCGAGATTGAAGTACCCCTACTTTCTGTAGAAAAATAATCAAAGAAACTACCGGCAACGATAGTTTTTTTTTATCACACCCATAAAATTTCTATATTTTACATTCTTCCCACAAGAGACTATACTTGTTAGTATCAAGAAAACCTAGAACTGAGGTATATTATGGCTATTTATGAAAATATTACAGAATTGATTGGGAACACTCCGATTGTCAAATTGAACCGTCTTGTTCCTGAAGGAGCTGCAGATGTCTATGTCAAACTCGAAGCCTTCAACCCTGGATCATCGGTTAAAGACCGGATTGCTTTAAGCATGATTGAAAAAGCTGAAGCAGATGGCTTGATCAAACCAGGTGATACCATTGTCGAAGCAACTAGTGGAAACACTGGGATTGGTTTATCATGGGTTGGTGCAGCTAAAGGCTATAAAGTTGTGATTGTCATGCCTGAAACCATGAGTGTGGAACGTCGTAAAATCATCCAAGCCTATGGAGCTGAACTCGTTTTGACTCCTGGAAGTGAAGGAATGAAAGGTGCCATCGCTAAAGCTGAAGCAATCGCTGCAGAAAGAAATGGCTTCCTTCCTCTTCAATTTGAAAACCCTGCTAACCCAGAGGTACACGAGAGAACAACAGGACAAGAAATCGTTGATGCCTTTGGAAAAGATGGTTTAGATGCTTTTGTCGCAGGTGTTGGTACTGGTGGTACTGTTTCTGGTATTTCTCATACTTTGAAAAAGAACAATCCTGCTGTCAAAGTCTATGCCGTTGAAGCCAATGAATCTGCGGTCCTTTCTGGCGAAAAACCTGGACCACATAAAATCCAAGGTATTTCAGCAGGTTTTATTCCAAACACTTTAGACACTAACGCATATGATGGTGTTCGTCGTGTATCTTCAGAAGAAGCTTTCGAACTTGCACGCGCTATCGGTGGAACTGAAGGATTCTTAGTCGGTATCTCAAGCGCAGCTGCTATCTATGCTGCTATTGAAGTCGCAAAAGAATTAGGTAGCGGTAAAAAAGTTCTTGCCCTTGCACCAGATAATGGGGAACGTTACCTTTCCACTACTCTTTACGAATTTGAATAACTCACTATACCAAAAAACTTCGGTAGGTTTCATCAACCTATCGAAGTTTTTATTTTTTTTCTTGTTTGCTAAAGAATGCTTTTCCTTCTTTGACCCAGGTTGGCATCTGTTGAGCTAAGGGAGCAAAACCACTTTTGTTGCGGTCATTTGAAAAACGATGGTGTCGAATACTTCGTTGCGGCGTTTCTTCTAAGGTTCTCAAAGAAAGACTGGCTTTCTTAGAATATTCATCAACATCGATGACTTGGACAAAGACTTTCTCTCCAATCGAAAGAATATCATGAATATTACTTACATAGCCACTTCGAATCTCTGAGATATGAATCAAGCCTGTGACACCCGACTCTAGTTCAACAAAGGCTCCATAAGGTTGAATGCCTGTGATGGTTCCTTCTAACTTATCTCCAATTTTCATTTTAGTCCTCAATTTCGATGGTTTGAATCACGACATCTTCTACTGGCTTATCCATCATACCTGTCTCAACAGCCGCAATCTCATCCAATACCACAAATGAAGCTTCATCCATCAATTGTCCAAATACGGTATGGCGTTGATCTAGGTGAGGAGTTCCTCCTTCTGTCGTATAGATTTCAGCAATTTCTTCAGGCCAGCCACCGCGGACCAATTCCTTTTTCGAATATGGGAGATGTTGATTTTGTACAATAAAGAATTGGCTACCATTTGTGTTTGATCCAGCATTTGCCATCGAAAGGGCTCCGCGAATATTGTACAGTTCTTTTGAAAATTCGTCTTCGAAGCTCTCACCATAGATGGATTCACCACCCATACCTGTACCAGTAGGATCTCCCCCTTGGATCATAAAATCTTTAATAATCCGATGGAAAATGACACCATCATAATAGCCAGACTTAGCAAGAGCTACAAAGTTTGCAACTGTTTTTGGCGCTTGATCCGGGAACAATTGAATGTTCATCTCACCGTGATTGGTTTTGATCACAGCGACAGGACCGTCAACCGTAGCAAGTTCCAACTGTGGTAATGTCAATTCTTTTTCAACCATATTTAACTCCTCTAAGGCATAGAATATGCCATCTTCTTCTAGATTCTTAGTGATATAATCAGCTTTTTCTTGTAACTCTGGGGCAGATTTTCCCATTGCGATACTAATTCCAGCGTAATCAAACAGTTCGAGATCATTTAATCCATCCCCAAATACTAAAACATTCTCTGGCTTCAAGCCCAAATGATTTACAAGATGAGAAACTCCTGAAGCTTTTGAAGCTTCAAAGCGAACAACATCTGACGAATGGGGATGCCACGAAACTAGGCGCAAGTTCTCTTGCAAAGAAGGGGGCAACTCTAGCTCACTATCCTGTTCATCAAAGGTCCACATTTGGAAAATAGGTTCTTTCAAATGCAGATCTGGATCTACTGGTAAGTTTGGATAAATGATGTCAATAGCATCACTGATCAAGGGTGTCCGATTAGACAGGGCAGCTTGATGACTAGCCACTAACCCATAATCAATCTCGGATTCTTTGGCCCAATCCACAAAAGAAGAAACGATTGCTTCATTGATTGGTGATTGGTAGATCACAGTTCCTTTTGTATCTTCTATATAGGCACCGTTTAAGGTTACTAGAAAATCAGGCTTTAAGTCCATGATTTCAGGAACAACCCCAAAAATCCCTCTACCGGTTGCAATCCCTGTTCGGATTCCTTTTTCTTTCAACTGATGAAAGACTTCTTTGACAGATTCTGGGATCAATCCAGTTTCTTTTGCACGTAATGTATCATCAATATCAAAAAAGACGATTTTAACTTTTTTGGCTTTATAACGTAATTTTGCGTCCACTTGTCTCCCCCTTATGATCATGCTCTATTATAGCATGTTTCCTTTTAAAAATCTTCTTGATTCACCAGATGGTGTCGAAAGGCATAGACGACTGCTTGCGTCCGATCACTGACTTCTAATTTGGATAAGATGTTGGAGACATGGGTCTTCACTGTTTTTAAAGAAATGAATAGTTCATCTGCTATTCGTTGATTTTCATATCCTTTCGTCAATAAAGCCAGAATATCTCGTTCTCTAGCTGTCAAATCATCATGCAATTCAGCATGGTACTTTCGTGACTCAACTTTTTGACTAACTTCTGTCTCAATTGCAAATTCTCCCTTTGCAACCTTTCTGACAGCCTGTAAGATCTCAGTTGCTGACGAGGTCTTTAAAATATACCCTTTTGCACCGGCATCTAAGACAGGGTAAATCTTTTCGTTATCTAAATAAGACGTCAAAATGACAATTTTAGCTTCCGGCCACTCTTTTAGGATGGCTAGAGTCGCATCGATTCCATTTAGCTCTGGCATCACAATATCCATGATGATGACGTCTGGTCTTTCTTTCAGCGCCAACTCCACCCCTTCTTGCCCATTTTTCGCCTCTAAGACTTGCTCAATATCGGATTGCATGGACAAAAAGCTTTTCAATCCCAATCGGACCATTTCATGATCATCTACTAATAATACTTTCATACAGTTTCCTTTTCATTTTTATTTTTTACAAGGAGGGGAACACGAATATCTACAGCCACTCCCTTTTGAGGACTCGTTCTTATTTTAATGGTCCCCGCCATGTCTTCTACACGTTCTTGAATATTTTTCAACCCATAACTCAATCGTTCCAATTTTTCCTGCTCAAAGCCGATTCCATCATCTACCATCCGTAAATGAAGTTGTTTTCCTTCCTGATGCAAAAAGACATCCATTTGTTGAGCTCTAGCGTGTTTCAAGGTATTGCTGACAATTTCTTGGACGATTCGAAATAGATGTTCTTCCATATCTTTTGGAATGCTCACGTCATTATGATGGAAGACAACTGTTAGGTTACTCTTTTCCTTCAATTCTCTAAAAATCATCTCCATACCTTCTACCAAACTTTTTCCTTCCAATTCTGTAGGACGAAGATGTAAGAGCAAGACGCGTAAATCATTTTGGGCTGTCCCTAGAATATCTGACACACCATTTAGTTGCTGCTGGATCTGACTTTTCTCTAACTCAAGGGCCTGTGCTGCCACTCCAGATAAAATCATATTGGCTGCAAACAACTCTTGACTAACCGTGTCATGTAGATCACGCGCAATTCTCTTACGCTCGATTTCCACAATTTCTTCCTCATTTCGCATCACACGATTTTCACTTTTTTGTAAATTTTCTTCTAGTCGAAGCAATTTGCTGTCCAATAAATCTAACTGTTGATTCAATTCTTTGGGGGCAATTTCTTTTCGCTGTGAAGCAGTCAGGATAGATTCTACCTTTTGTTGTACTGCATGAACCGTTACAAATTGCGTGATTTTAATAATTAAGACAACCAAAGCCGTCAATGCAAGCGTCAGACTAAAAACCAAAAATAGGAATGACTGAAGCAAGGAAAGATCTGAAAGAAGTTTGCCCCACTGAAAACCAACAAAATGGAAAATGGTATGACAAATGACCGCAACCACCATTAGGGAATAGAAATACAATAGGAGATAGTCTAATTTCTTCATGCGCGAATCACCTCAACATCCCCAACAATACCAACTAACACAATTTTTACAGAACGGTGCGATCTCCGATAATGTGCCGTTTCAATGTCTATGGTTTCATTCCTCATTTTACGGACAGGTAGATCCAAAAACTTCAGATCTCCATACAGGGTGTTAATTTGTAAATGCAATTCCAAATCAATCGGTAAGATAATTTTTGTATTTCCAAACCCTTTCCGAATGATCACTACATTGTCCCAATTGCAAATGGCTACCTCCTCTAAATGGAGGGTGTCATTCCCAAAAACTCGGATCACATTCAGATCTCGATACCCTCGACTTTGCTTTGAAAAATGTTGTAAATCACCAATCCATCGAGTTTTTTCCTGACGAATTTTCGTATCCTCTTCAACATCAAACACAACTGCTTCATTTTCCTTATACATATAAGGGTAAGCAATCAATAAACCATAAACCACCGCAAATAAAATGGCTGCAATCACAAAAGGATTCAGCATCACGATAAAAAACAAGAGCACACTCAGCGCGATTAATAGAAAATTCGCTTTTTGTTTGCCAAAATAGTAGTACATAAGAAGCAAAAAGAGAACCATTAAGACAACAAATCTGGAAAAATCGATTGATAAAATGGTGATCGCTGCTAATGTTAACAAAACAGCCTCAACGAAAATAAAAATTTGTATTTTCCACATAGTCTACCTCATCTTTTCCTATTTTATCAAATTTTTCCTCATTTTACTTCCGTCTATGGTTGGATAAACGCATACAATCAAAAAGACTCAGAAATCCATCTGAGTCTTAGACTGATTTATGAATCTCCACCAGTTGCACTACTGCTAGAACTTTCTGTATCTGATCGTTCAGCAGAAGATGAACTAGATGTATCTGAACTTGATGAGGCTTTCGTACTTGAAGAAGCTGTCACTTTAGGCTCATATACCGTTAAAACAATTCGTGTTCGGTTAATATCCACCGTACTCGAAACTTCTGGAGTTTGACTGACAATTTGACCTGCAGAAACAACTACCCCATCAGGGAGATGTTCTGTTTTTCTTAATTCGATATTGGCTTCTTTAATACCATAGATCTCAATCAAATTACTTCTAGCAAAATCATAAGTTGATCCAACATAGTTTGGCATTTCAATTGAAGTCGTTTCTTTCGCTACTTTCAAAACAATCTTTGTTTTTGAATTCAGAGAATATTGCTCTCCTGGAGCTGGAGTTTGTTCAAGAACTGTCCCTGCAGCATAATCGAAGGTCTCAACTTCTTCAATCGTGATCATTTTGCTTGATACTTTATAAGTATTTTTCAGATCTTCTTCTGCTTTTGCCCGTGTTTCACCCACGTAATTTGGCATTTCAAAGCTGTTTGGTCCTTTGGAAATAATCAAATCAATTCGACTTTGTTCTTTCTTTTGGGCTCCTGCATTTGGATTGGTTCGAATGACGTAGCCTTCTGCAACCGAATCACTGTACTCTTCTTTCTCTTCACCGACTTGAAGGTCTTGTCCCTCAATAACCGCTCTAGCTTCGGCAATGGTTTTGCCGGAAACATCTGGAACTGTTTTATTGGCTGGGCTCATATACAACAAAAAAGTAAAGGCTGCAAGAACTAGGGCAATGGCAACAAACAAGACCTTGTAGCGTGCCCGCAAGCGTCTTCTTGGCTTTTTACTTGGTGCCATTGCCTGCTGGTCAGATAATGGTCGATTAGGATCTACTGAACTGATTTCACTGCGTACCTCAGAGATTGGAACAGGAGCCGTCTTTGGAGTTGGACTCACTTTTGGAAGAGTCTTTGTATCAGCTTTCGATTGATCTTCAAAAACCAATTTTTTCTCATTTCTTCTCTCGTAGGACAAGCAACTTGAAAGGTCCACATACATCTCTGCCACTGATTTATAGCGATCCGTCAGTTTTTTAGCTGTCGCTTTGATCACCACATTTTCTAAAGCTTGTGGAACATTCTTATTTTCTTCATGAATAGATGGGAGTGGCTTTTGAAAATGCTGCAAAGCAATTGTGACTGCACTATCTCCATCATAAGGAATGTGTCCTGTCAACATCTCATAGAAAATGATCCCCATCGCGTAGATGTCACTTTGCACTGTAGCTTTTGAACCACGCGCCTGCTCAGGGGACAAATAATGAACCGACCCCAACATCGAGTTGGTCTGGGTCAAACTAGTCTCTGCGAAGGCCACTGCAATCCCAAAGTCTGAAACTTTTGCTGTTCCATCTGGTGTCAAGAGGACATTCTGTGGTTTTAAATCTCTATGGATAATGCCACGTGTATGGGCAAGACGCATAGCTAGAAGGATCTGCCCCATCAAACGAACAGCTTCTTCATTTGATAAAGGAGCATTTTCTTTGATATAGCGTTTCAAGTCTAAACCTGCAACATATTCCATTGCAAGGTATTGTTGTCCTTCTTCTTCGCCAATGTCTGTAATCCGAACGATATTTGGATGGTCCAGCTCTGCCATCGCCTTTGCTTCACGCTGAAAACGTGCAACTGCAATGGGATCCGTCTGGTAATTCGTACGCAGTACCTTGACTGCAACTTCTTCCCCATCTAAAATCAAATCACGCGCAAGATAAACATCTGCCATCCCGCCGCGTCCAATTTGTTGGATGATTTTATATCGCCCGGCAAAAATTTTGCCGATTTGAATCATGCTGCGTCCTCCTCAGTAAAGTGGAGCAGTACAACAGTGATATTATCCAAGCCTCCAGCATTGTTGGCAAAACGAATCAAGGTTTGAGCTTTTTCTTCCAGTGAAACATCACTCAAGACAATATCTCTGATTTCATCCGGGCCAATCATATTAGTTAAACCGTCACTATTGATCAAAATATAATCATCTGCTTCAACCGTCACCAAACCATAATCCGGCTCCAACTCATCTTTTTGGCCAATGGACTGAGTGATGATGTTACGTTGAGGATGATGGGCTGCTTCTTCCTCTGTGATTTGACCTGCTCGCAAAAGAGCATTTACAAGAGAATGATCACTGGTCAACTGCTGGTATTCGCCCTGACGAATGAGGCCAATCCGCGAATCTCCAACATGGGCATAAATCACTTGTCCTTCTACAAAAGCCAAAGCTTCCAGTGTCGTTCCCATTCCTTTGTGCTCATCATCTTGCCCAGCTAAATGGATCCGACGGTTCACAGCTTCTAAATGTTCTGCAAACCATTCCCGTACTTGATTAACCGTCTCGATCTCAGAAGAAACCCAAGCCGCACCTAGGTCTGTGACTGCCATTTCACTAGCAATATTTCCGGCACGGTGTCCTCCCATACCATCAGCAAGTAAAACCATAGATTTTCCTGCCTTGTTTTTATATTGATTTGCATAGTCTTGGTTATTTGTCCGTCTTTGACCTACATCGGTTAAGATCGTCATATCCATACTGTCAGTTTCCTCCTGATATTATGAGATTCTCTTAAAACGACTGATAAAGAAGCCGTCACTTCCATATAATTCGGGTGTAATAAGGATACAATCATTTTTAAGAATATCTTTTCTTTCGTGATCCAATGGGACTTGTTCGAAATTTGGATGGTTTTTCAAAAATTGGTCCACCACTTCAAAATTCTCTTTGCCCATAATTGTACACGTACTGTACACTATTATACCACCTTTACGCACACTTTGACAAACACTATCCAGAATGGCCAATTGAATAGCTTGTAAAGATACAAAATCTGCACTCTCTTTATTGTACTTGATATCAGGCTTTCTCCGTATCAAACCAATCCCTGAACAAGGCGCATCCACCAAAATTTTATCGAAAGCATCAGGTCCAAATGTTTCAAAGACTTTTGTCGCATCTAACTTCTTTGTCAAAATTTTGTCCGCAACATGGAGCCGATTAGCATTTTCTTGAATCAATTTGAG
>CAJZGQ010000027.1 GCA_916048115.1 uncultured Streptococcus sp.
ATTAATAGATAGAAGCTAGTTTTAGATCTAAAAAAAGATATAAGGCAGGAAAAAAATGAAAAAAATTAAAATTGATGTGGTAGCTGTTCCCTTGAGCGGGCATCTGTACCCAACTTTAAATCTCGTTAAACCCTTGTTAGATGATCCTTCGATGGAGATCCGGGTTTTCACAGGACCTCAGAAAAAGGCCGTTGCAGAAAACCTTGGCTTCACGGTCGTTCCAATTCTAGAGGACAAAGTAGAAGAATTTGAACGTGCGGCGAATAACGATAAAAAACACAATCTATTTTCAGCCTATCGGCAATTATCTAAGAGTCTCGATTTGATTAATCATGTATCGGATCAATTGCTAGAGGAGTGGCGTGTCAATCGTCCAGATATTGTGATTGCTGATTTTATCACTCTATCAGCTGGTTTTGTGGCAGAACAGTTAGAAATTCCTTGGATTACCACAATGGCAACTCAATTTGCGATCGAAACACCTTATGGTCCCCCTTGCTTCTTCGGAGGGATGGGAATTGCGCGAACCAAGAAGGAAGAAAAGATACAAGCCCTATGCCGTAAACTCACGCGTATTGGGAAATACTGTGGGGCTTTCCTCTTACGCAAACGCTTAAAACGTTACAATTTCAAGGTGTACAATCAAAATGGAGTGGAGACTATTTACTCTCCTTATGCCATCTTTGGAATTGGGATGATGGAGCTGGAGTTGAAAACACATTTCCCTCATCAATATGCTTGGCTTGGCCCTTTGGGGACTTCTCTTGAAAAAGCAGAAGATTATCCTTTGGATCTCAGCCCTTATGAAGACAAAAAGAAGGTTCTCGTGACGTGTGGGACTCAGTTACCGTGGGCAAAAGAAAATTTGCTCCATCAAACCAAGCAGTTAGCCAAAGAGCATCCAGAATGCCACTTTTTTGTCACACTAGGAGACGGAGCAAAAGAATTTTCTGAAGAAGAAGTGGCTTCAAATGTGACTCTCGTAACTTATCTCCCTTACAAAGAATACATACCGCAAATGGACTATGTCATTCACCATGGAGGGGCTGGAATCTTTTATCAGTGCATCGAATTTAAGAAACCAGCCTTGATCTTGCCGCATGATTATGACCAATTTGACTATGCCATTCGAGGAGTAGAAGCAGGGATTGCTTTTCAAGCTCATCGAAATCGCACTGAAGAAATTCAAGCAGGTTTTAACGCCCTGTTAGAAAAAGAATCTTGGGAAGAGTTAGCGAGACTAAACAAACTATCAAAAACCTACAAACCGTTGGATACCTTAGAATTTGAAATTCAACGATTATTAAGACGTGGAACGGATGGAAAACTATGAAAATTCTTGTAACAGGCGCGACTGGCTTCCTTGGAAAATATGTGATTGAGGAGTTATTGGATCACGACTATTCCATTGTAGCCTTTGGCCGAAACGAAAAAGTTGGGAAGGCTCTGGAAAGTAAGCGTGTCCAATTTGTTAAAGGAGATTTGAGCTCTATTGAGGAGCTAAGACAAGCTTTTCAGGAAATTGATGCTGTTGTTCATGCAGGAGCCTTGTCCACTGCTTGGGGACCTTGGAAGACTTTCTATCAGACAAATGTCATCGGTACTCAAAATGTCCTTGACTTGTGCCGTGAATATGCGGTAAAACGCCTAGTTTATGTCTCTTCTCCTAGTATTTATGCAGCTGGAAAAGACCAATTAAACATCAAGGAAAGCGATGCTCCAACAGAAAACCACCTCAACAATTACATCCGAAGCAAATTGGCTTCTGAAAAACTATTTCCTGACTATCCAGATGTGCCAAGTATCATCTTGCGTCCAAGAGGATTATTTGGCGTAGGGGATACCAGTATATTGCCTCGGGTTTTACGCCTCAGTAGAAAAATTGGGATTCCGTTGATTCGAGGAGGAGAGCAGCTCATGGATATGACCTGTGTGGAAAATGTCGCCCTAGCCATTCGTTTGGCTTTGGAAGCAAAAGAAGCACACGGACAAGTTTATAATATTACAAATGGGGAACCAAAGACCTTTAAGTATTTGATTGAAACAACACTAAAAGGATTAGGAGAACCTATCCGCTATCGGAACATCCCAGCAGCTCTAGTAGCAGGTGTGGCGTACAGCCTTGAAGGGGTGTATCGATTATTTCATATAAAAGCTGAACCCCCCTTGACTCGCTACACCTATTATCTCCTTCGCTATAGCCAAACCCTCGATATTCAAAAGGCCCAAACCGAACTTGGCTACTATCCAAAAATGACCATTGAAGAAGGGATTGACAACTATGTCCAACATGATCGAGCACATTGATTATTTTCCAGCAGGTTTTTGTAGCAGTCATTCTGGACTCTTATTCAAAGGGATTCCGAATGAAAAAATGCAATTTCCAGCAGGTGTCTTTTTGATTCATCATCGTGAGAAAGGCTATATTTTGTACGATACTGGCTATCATTATGAGATCAAGAAAAAAGCACGGTATTTCTGGTACCGTCTAGCAACGCCTATGCAGATGAAAAAGGAAGACCAGATTGACTACTTATTGCAAGAGCGTGGAATTGATCCAGTAGCCATTTCCTATGTGTTTCTTTCGCATTTGCACCCGGATCATCTCGGCGGAGCAGCACTTTTTCCAAATGCTCATTTCTTTGTAACTCAGGAAGTCTATGAAGTGTACCAGAAGCCGAAATTCAAAGATCTAATTTTTAAAGAGTTTCTTCCAGCTGATTTCAAAGATCGTGTGACTTGTCTCAAAGCAGATCAAAGGCATCCTGCTTTCCCTTACCGCCCGACTGCGGACCTATTTGGTGATGGGAGTATTCTCGTATCATCTATCGATGGGCATGCAAGAGGGCAGGGGTGTCTGTATATGGATGAGCTAAAACTCTATATAGGTGCAGATCTATGCTGGGGAGTGGATCTCTTGCCTTACACACGAAAAATGCGTCTCATTCCTTCCTTTGTACAGGATAATAAGAAAGCCTATCTCCAGGGGGCAGATTTGCTAGAGAAACTATTACAAGAGGGCATTCAAGTTGTGGTCAGCCACGACCCGCAAGAACGGATTGAAAGGATTTTAAATGAAAAAAACAGTCTTTCTGAAAACCTTTATTGAAACGAGATGGTGCCATCGATTCCGTTCAAAGGAAACCTTAGAAAAGTACCAAAAAAAGCAATTGGCTCGTTACCATGCTTTTATCACTTCTCACTCTCCCTATTTTCGAAGCCATTCTACTGAATCCTTTGGGACGATGGATAAGAATTTCATGATGACGCATTTCAATGAACTTAATACCCTGGGCGTGGATCGAGATCAGGCATTAGAGATGGCTATACGTGGAGAACAAACACGAGATTTTACCGAAATGAATGGAGAAGTAGCAGTAGGCTTGTCCTCTGGAACCTCCGGTCACCGAGGGGTCTTTGTCACCACAGAAAAAGAAAGAAGTATGTGGGCTGCAGCAATCTTAGCTAAGATGTTGCCAAAAGGAAACCTGTTTGGTCATCGCATTGCTTTTTTCTTACGTGCTGATAACGAACTCTATCAAACAATTAATTCGTCCCTTATTCGATTAGAGTATTTTGATATCTTCAAGGATAGTAAGGAACATTTAGAGCGTCTCAAAAACTATCAACCAACCATTGTAGTGGCGCCAGCTTCCACCTTGATTGAGTTAGCTAACTATGTCACTAATCAGCAACTTGCTCTTCACCCTGTCAAGGTTGTCTCTGTCGCAGAGATCCTAGAGGATAGAGATGCTCAGACAATCGCCAAAGCCTTTCAACTAGATAAGGTTGATCAGGTCTACCAAGCGACAGAAGGGTTTTTAGCTTGTACTTGTTCAGAAGGTAATCTTCACCTCAACGAAGATATTTTGTATGTCGAAAAAGAGTATCTGGATGATCGCCGCTTTTATCCGATTATTACAGATTTTAAACGAACGAGTCAACCCATCTATCGCTACCGACTCAATGATATTTTAGTAGAAGAAAAGTCTCCCTGTCCTTGTGGATCCGTTTTTACTCAAATCGCGAAAATCGAAGGACGATCGGACGATATCTTCTATTTCAAAAAAGTTGATGGAAACAGCCAAACCATCTATCCAGATTTTATTCGCCGGTGCATTTTATTCGTTGAAAATATTCAGGACTATCAAGTGACTCAGCTGACAGATGGATCTATTACCATCGCCTTGAGTCATCGTTCCGACTTTATTGAGAAAGCGATCTTTGCCCAATTTGAACTCTTGGCTCAACAAAAACAATTCATCCTCCCAAGTATTCAATTTATCGATTACCAATGGGACCCAACACGTAAATTAAAACGTGTTCAACGACTTCAATAAAAGGAGAATCCTATGACTACAGTAAAAAGACATCTACAAATCAAAGGCTATGGAACAGCGCTTCCAGCTCATACAGTGAACTTCAAAGACCAGACTCGTTACCGGGTGAAAGAAGGAGAAGAAACACAGATTGATCTAGCAGCGCGTGCAATTAAAGCTGCTTTAAAACATGCAGGGCTTGAAATGACAGATATCGACTGCCTGGTTTCGGCTAGTGCGGTTGGCGTTCAGCCTATTCCTTGTACGGCTGCTTTGATCCATGAGCGCGTGGCCAAGGGACTGACGATTCCAGCCATGGATATTAATACCACCTGTACTAGTTTTGTATCAGCCTTAAGCACCATTTCCTATCTGATTGAAGGTGGTGAATACCAACGGGTTCTCATTGTATCCAGTGAAGTAGGAAGTCTCGGCCTTAATCCTAAACAAAAAGAGAGTTTTGAATTATTCAGCGATGGAGCAGCTGCCTTTATTTTTGAAGCAACGAGCCAAGACAAAGGAATCATTGCTAGCATGCAACGTACCTGGTCTGAGGGAGCCCATGATACTGAAATTCGGGGTGGTTTGACAGCTTATCATCCGAAATTGTACTCTGAATCAACCAAGACCGATTTCATGTTTGACATGAAAGGGAAGAAAATTCTCTTACTTTCTGCTCGTGTTATTCCAGAAATGTTCCAAGAATTCCAAGAGAAATCAGGCATTTCTAAAGATGCCGTAGATTATATTATTCCTCACCAAGCAAGTCGGGCCTTGCCACTCGTCATGGACAAATTGGGAGTCGGCAAAGACAAGTATCTCAATATTGTCAGTGATTATGGCAATATGGTTTCGGTAGCCGTGCCTTTCGGCCTAGCCTATGCACTGGATCATGACTATGTGAAGGAAGGAGATACTATCTTCTTGATGGGAACTGCAGCAGGGATGACGGTCAATATGTTAGCACTAAAACTCTAATGATAGATCCTCTTATTTCAAGCTCAAAAAGCATCAAGTCCCGCTAGTCTTTAGCGGGCTTTTTTGATATAATGAAAGGTATGGAAATTGAGAAAACCAACCGAATGAATGCGCTCTTTGAGTTTTATGCAGCTCTCTTGACGGACAAGCAAATGAACTACATCGAGCTTTATTACGCAGATGATTACAGCTTGGCTGAGATTGCGGAAGAGTTTGGAGTGAGCCGTCAGGCGGTCTATGACAATATTAAACGTACAGAAAAGATTTTGGAGGACTACGAAATGAAACTCCATATGTATTCCGATTACATTGTTCGTAGTCAGATTTTTGATCAGATTTTAGAACGCTATCCGGAAGATACTTTTCTACAAGAGCAGGTTGAAATTTTATCAAGCATTGACAATCGGGAGTGATTATGGGCAGTCTCGTCATTTATCAAGGCATACCTTGCAAACTATTAGTCGCAGAGGGAGTATTTCCTACTCGACTACAAATTATCTCGCCCAATGATATCTCCAAAGCTATGCAAATAGGTTTTAGCTGTTGGGGATATCCAAATGAAATCATGAAAGAAGTCACACCCGAAGAACTAGAATGTTTGCTACATTTCGGACGATTTCCACTGAATTGAAAAAATAGGAGAAAATAATGGCATTTGAAAGTTTAACCGAACGTTTACAGAACGTCTTTAAAAATCTTCGTAAGAAAGGGAAAATCTCTGAAGCGGATGTCCAAGAGGCAACCAAAGAAATTCGTCTAGCCCTCTTAGAGGCCGACGTTGCCCTTCCTGTTGTAAAAGACTTTATCAAACGCGTCCGCGAGCGGGCCGTAGGGCATGAAGTCATTGAAACCCTGAACCCTGCCCAACAAATCGTGAAGATTGTCGATGAAGAATTGACAGCCATTTTGGGTTCTGAGACAGCAGACATTATCAAATCTCCAAAAATTCCAACCATTATCATGATGGTCGGTCTTCAAGGGGCTGGTAAAACAACTTTTGCGGGTAAATTGGCCAATAAATTGGTCAAGGAAGAAAATGCGCGTCCTTTGATGATTGCGGCCGATATCTACCGTCCAGCGGCCATCGACCAGTTGAAGACGCTTGGTCAGCAGATCAATGTCCCTGTCTTCTCACTTGGTACAGAAGTCCCTGCAGTAGAGATCGTTCGTCAAGGTTTGGAGCAAGCGAGAGCCAACCACAATGACTATGTCTTGATCGATACGGCCGGTCGTCTGCAAATCGATGAAAAACTCATGGGCGAGTTGCGGGATGTTAAAGCCCTAGCTGAACCAAATGAAATCCTTTTGGTTGTCGATGCCATGATTGGTCAAGAAGCAGCCAATGTTGCGCGTGAGTTCAATGAACAACTCGAAGTGACCGGGGTCATCTTGACCAAGATCGATGGGGATACCCGTGGTGGTGCAGCCCTTTCTGTCCGTCAGATTACTGGGAAGCCAATCAAGTTCACGGGTACTGGTGAAAAAATCACCGATATCGAAACCTTTCACCCAGACCGTATGTCTGGTCGGATCCTCGGTATGGGGGATATGCTGACACTGATTGAGAAGGCTTCTCAAGAATACGATGAGAAACGCTCCCTTGAACTCGCTGAGAAGATGCGGGAAAATACCTTCGATTTCAACGATTTCATTGATCAATTAGACCAAGTTCAAAATATGGGACCAATGGAAGACCTGCTCAAGATGCTTCCAGGTATGGCCAACAATCCAGCTATGAAGAACCTCAAGGTTGATGAACGAGAGATTGCTCGCAAACGTGCGATCGTATCATCCATGACACCAGCTGAACGGGAAAATCCAGATCTCTTGAACCCTAGCCGTCGTCGTCGTATTGCTGCTGGATCAGGAAATAGCTTTGTCGAAGTCAACAAATTCATCAAGGACTTTAACCAAGCTAAGCAGATGATGCAAGGTGTCCTCTCTGGCGATATGAACAAGATGATGAAACAAATGGGGCTTAATCCAAATAACATGCCGAAGAACATGCCTGGTGGAATGCCTGATATGTCTGCCCTCGAAGGCATGATGGGACAAGGTGGCATGCCTGACTTGTCAGCTCTTGGTGGAGGCGCTGGAATGCCTGATATGAGCCAAATGTTTGGTGGTGGTCTCAAAGGAAAAGCCGGAGAATTTATGATGAAACGGGCAATGAACAAGATGGCCAAACAAATGCGCAAAAATAAGAAAAAACGGAAATAATCGTTTCTAAGAGGGCCTGGAACACACTGTTCTGGGTTCTTTTAGAAACTACTACTAGAGGAAAGATGTTAAAAAAACTATTTCAACAAGTCATTCGTTTCTTTGCAAGATTGTTTTCTTCGCACAGCAAGCCCTTTGAATTCCCAAAAGGGTCAAAGAAACCACCGATTAGACCGATCATCTTTGTACCTGGAAGTTCAGCCAGTATCCAGCGATTCAACGGAACCATCCGCATGCTCCATCGCTTTTCTAGAAAAAAGCAAAGTCTCTTAAAAATAAAGGTCAATAAAGATGATTCTATAGAGATGGAAGGAAGACTGAATACGAAAGAGCCGAATCCAATGATTGTGATTGGCTTTGAGAATAATCGTGATGGCTACAGCAATATCAAGCAGCAAATCGAATCCCTTAAGATTGCTTTAACCTATCTTCTTGATCACTATCATTTTACAGAGTTTAAGGCAGTGGGTCACTCTAATGGTGGACTGGTTTTGACTGGTTTACTGGAAAGTGGCTTTTTAGAAAAGAAAAAGCTGACCGTGAGCAAGCTTGCTATTATTGGAAGTCCTTACAAATTCAATCAAGAAATGTTTGACGATTTTCAAAAATGGAAGCACCGCTTAGAAAAAGAAGTAGAAGTTCTTAATTTTGTTGGTAGCTTTGCTGGAAAATCAGATGGCATCGTTCCTCTCTCTAGTGCACAAGCAGCACAATCTATTTTTGAGAAACAAGCCTATACAGAAGTGAATTTAAACGGTCGCAAGGCCCATCATTCAGCTTTACCCACTAATTCAGATCTAGTGAAACAATTAAGTCTATTTTTGAATCTATAGAAAATTACATAATTTCGGTTATGTAATTTTTGTTTGTCTCTTGCAATCCTTAAGTAAATATGGTACATTTTTGGTAGCGATTACACATACCTAAGGAGGATTTTATGAAAGATCCTAAATTACTAGAGACAATGAAAGTTTACAAGGGACGAGATGACGTTCCTGTTGATTTTGATAGCTTTTGGAATCAAGCATTAGCAAAGATGACTGAACTGCCTGAATACAAGCTTGAAGAACAGGATTTCAGCATTCCAAATGTTGCTGGTTATGAATTAACCTTTAAAGGAACCAGAAATGGCCTTGTCTATTCAAGAATGATCCTTCCAAAAACGGATCAAAAAGTTCCAGTGATTTTCCATTTTCATGGCTATATGGGACGTTGTTGGGATTGGGCTGATATGTTAGCTTATACAGTAGCCGGCTATGGTGTTGTGTCTATGGACGTGAGAGGGCAGTCAGGCTATTCAACCGACGGAGATCGCTCGCCATTTGGAAATACGGTAAAAGGACAGATTATCCGCGGAGCCGTGGAAGGTCCGGACCAGCTCTTTTATAAGGATGTCTACTTAGATCTTTACCAGTTAATTGAAATTGTAGCCAGCCTTCCTCAAGTAGACGACAGCAAACTTGCCAGCTACGGAGCCTCTCAAGGCGGTGCCCTTGCTCTGGTTGCTGCTGGATTGAATTCCCGAATCCAACGAACGGTAGCCATTTATCCATTCTTATCGGATTTCAGACGGGTATTGGAGATCGGGAACACCAGCGAGGCCTATGACGAGCTTTTCCGTTATTTCAAGTTCCATGATCCATTTCATGAAACCGAAGATCGTTTGATGCAGACTTTAGCCTATATTGATGTAAAAAACTTTGCGCATCGCATCAAAGGACAGGTTCACATGATTACCGGGCTAGATGATGATGTTTGTTATCCAGAGACACAATTCGCCATTTATAATCGATTAGAATGTCCAAAAGAGCATTTAATCATGCCAGAATATGCCCACGAAGCTATGAATGTTCAAGTCAATGATCGAGTCTATAATTGGCTCTGTGGTAGCAAGATTTCCTTTCGATATGTAGAAAAATAAGATAGAGAAGAAAAACAATCAGTAGATCCGTGAGATTTGCTGATTTTATTGTGTTTAAAAGGGATCTAGTATAGAAAGCGATACAAAACAGTCCTATAGATCCCCTATAACATCTTTCCGAAAAACTATAATTTTCTTGAAAAATATATCTGGCTATGCTATACTACTAGTATAGAAAGATTTGGAGAAAAACATGAAACGCGAGATCTTATTAGAACGGATCGATAAACTCAAACAAGTCATGCCTTGGTACGTCTTAGAATATTACCAATCAAAACTGGCCGTTCCATATAGTTTTACGACCTTATACGAATACTTAAAGGAATACGATCGATTTTTCACCTGGGTCTTGGAATCTGGTATATCAGATGCTGACACCATGGCTAATATCCCTTTAGAGGTTCTGGAGCACATGACCAAGAAAGACATGGAATCCTTTATCCTTTACTTACGTGAACGTCCTCTGCTCAATGCCAATACGACGAAAAACGGGGTTTCCCAAACAACCATTAACCGTACCCTTTCTGCACTATCTAGTCTCTATAAGTATTTGACTGAGGAAGTTGAAAATGAGCAAGGGGAACCTTATTTCTACCGCAATGTCATGAAGAAGGTTGCGACCAAGAAAAAGAAAGAAACCTTGGCGGCCCGAGCTGAAAATATCAAGCAAAAGCTCTTTTTAGGGGATGAGACAGAAGGTTTCCTCAACTATATCGATCAGGAATACCCTCAAACACTCTCAAATCGCGCCTTATCTTCATTCAATAAGAATAAAGAGCGTGATTTAGCCATTATCGCACTTCTTCTTGCCTCTGGTGTCCGTTTATCTGAGGCAGTTAACCTTGATCTTAGAGATCTCAATCTTAAGATGATGGTGATTGACGTCACTCGAAAAGGTGGAAAACGAGACTCAGTAAATGTTGCTGCCTTTGCTAAACCCTATTTAGAGCAATATCTCGCTATTCGAGACAAACGTTATAAGACAGAGAAGACCGATACAGCCCTCTTCTTAACCTTGTATCGAGGTGTTCCAAACCGGATTGATGCTTCTAGTGTTGAAAAGATGGTGGCCAAGTATTCAGAAGACTTTAAAGTCCGCGTAACCCCCCACAAACTGCGCCATACTCTTGCAACCCGTCTCTATGATGCAACCAAATCCCAAGTTTTGGTCAGCCACCAGCTGGGACATGCTAGCACACAGGTAACGGACTTGTATACGCATATCGTTAATGACGAACAGAAAAATGCCTTGGATAGTTTATAAGACACATAATATAAATTATGTAATGTTTTAGTGCTAGAAAAAGAGCGTAGATTTTTTATAGAATCTTACGCTCTTTTATTTTATCTATAAAAATTCGATCCAATAATTACG
>CAJZGQ010000028.1 GCA_916048115.1 uncultured Streptococcus sp.
ATTTTTTGTTTGAACATGAATAAATTAACATCTCAATGAATGAAGCTATTTTTTTGAAAGACCTTTGATTCTTAGCAAAAAAATTATATAATAAAGTAGTAGGTCTTCATTTCTTTATAAAGGAAATGGAGTATTCATGAAAAATTAAAATAAAGGAGACTCCGATGGAAGTCATTAAACGTAGTGGAGAAGTGGTTGAATTCAACCCAGATAAAATTTACCAAGCTATTTTGAAAGCTGCGCAAGTTGTCTATGTTTTGACAGATGATTTGCGACAAAACCTAGCTCAAGTGACCAAGAAAGTTGCTATGGATTTGGATGAAGCCCAAGTAGAACGCGCAACCATCAGTATGATCCAATCATTAGTGGAACAACGCTTGCTGGGAGCAGGCTATATTACCATTGCAGAACACTACATTTCTTATCGCTTGCAACGCGATTTGGAACGGAGTGGTTATGGTGATCACATCGCCGTACATTTGCATTTTGAGCAAATTCGCTAGAATATAAAATAGAAGTTACTTCGGTAGCTTCTTTTTAGTGTTTTTATTAATCACTGAGAATTCTAGAAAACATGGTATAATAGAGAAGATTGAACTGGAAAGGAATGGAGAACATGGCAACTATTCAATGGTTTCCTGGACACATGTCCAAAGCTAGAAGACAAGTACAAGAAAATTTAAAATTCGTGGATTTTGTGACGGTTTTGGTAGATGCTCGATTGCCCCTATCAAGCCAAAATCCCATGTTAACAAAAATTGTTGGTGAGAAGCCCAAATTAATGATTTTGAACAAGGTAGACCTGGCAGATCCTGTGGCAACAAAAGAATGGCAGGACTATTTTGAATCGCAAGGCATCAAAACCTTGGCGATCAACTCCAAAGAGCAGTCGGCGGTTAAGAAGGTCACAGATGCTGCTAAGAGCTTGATGGCAGAAAAAATTGCTCGCCAAAAGGAACGGGGGATTCAAATTGAAACCCTTCGGACCATGATTATCGGGATTCCTAATGCCGGGAAATCAACGCTGATGAACCGCTTAGCAGGGAAAAAGATTGCTGTTGTTGGCAATAAACCAGGGGTGACCAAGGGGCAACAATGGTTGAAAACCAATAAGGATCTCGAAATATTGGACACTCCTGGGATTCTTTGGCCCAAATTTGAAGATGAAGAAGTGGCCTTAAAGCTTGCCTTAACAGGAGCTATTAAGGACCAGTTGCTTCCAATGGATGAAGTGACTATTTTCGGTCTCAACTATTTTAAAGAGCATTACCCAGCTGTTTTGCAGGAACGTTTTAAACAAATGGATCTGGAGCAGGAAGCTCCTGAAATTATTATGGAGATGACCCAAAAACTAGGTTTTCGCGAGGATTACGACCGTTTTTACCAACTCTTTGTCAAAGATGTTCGCGATGGGAAATTGGGCCGGTATACGCTGGATCGCGTAGGGGAAATTGATGGCAACGATTAAAGAAGTTAAAGAGCGTTTAGCAATGATTGACGAGCTAGATCATCCCTTATTTGAAGAGTTGATCCTTGATGGTCGAGCAGGCGTTCAAGCGGCTATCAGCAAACGAAAACGCGAACTCCAAAAACAAGTGGATGAAGACTTGCGTTTGGAAAAAATGCTAGCCTATGAGAAAGAACTTTATGCTCAAGGGATTGATCTTATTGCAGGAGTGGATGAAGTGGGACGTGGCCCATTAGCGGGTCCGGTTGTTGCAGCTGCCGTGATCTTGCCGAAAGCTTGTAAAATTCCAGGGCTCAACGATAGTAAAAAGATTCCAAAATCCAAACACAAGGCAATCTATGAGGCTGTGCTCCAAAAAGCCATTGCGATCGGCATTGGCGTCAAGGACAATCACGTGATTGACCAAGTCAATATCTATGAAGCTACGAAGCTAGCCATGATGGAAGCCATTGGTCAGCTAGAGCCTCAACCCCAGCATCTTTTGATTGATGCCATGAAGTTGGATCTTCCTATTTCCCAAACTAGTATCATCAAAGGGGATGCTAACTCCTTATCCATTGCTGCAGCATCCATCGTAGCCAAGGTGACTCGGGATCAGATGATGGAAGAGTTTGATTGCGAATATCCGGGTTATGATTTTACGCAGAACGCTGGCTATGGGACGGCTAACCATCTGGCTGGCCTTCACAAGCTGGGAGTGACTCCTATCCATCGGCGTTCATTTGAACCCGTTAAATCAATGTGTGAGGATTAGGTTATGCTATTTACCATCGATATCGGAGGGACCTTTATAAAGTACGGTCTGATGGATGCAGACTATCAATTGATCCGTACAGACAAGATCCCAACACCATCTACGATTGAGGACTTTTGGCAAGGATTAGAAGGAATCGTTGCTCCTGTACGGGAAGAAATCGAGGGAATCGCCATTTCATGCCCTGGTGAGATCCAAAAGAGCCTTGGCTTTGTCTTTCGAGGTGGTCTCATTCCATATTTGCGAGGCATTCCTCTAGCTAGTAGATTAGAACAAACATTTCAAGTACCCGTCACCGTTCTTAATGATGGAGAAGCTGCTGGTCTAGCGGAAGCAAGGCTTGGTAATCTAAAAGATTGTCCTTACGGTGCGACCTTGGTCCTAGGGACTGGAGTTGGTCTTGCTCTTCTTTCGAATGGTGACCTATTGAGAGGATGGCAACTGACAGAATACATTCGGTCTATTGATAAGGCAGAAAGAACACCAGAAAATCGCCGCTTTCATCGTGAACTCTTTTTGCAAGGCATTTCCAATCTTTTGGAAAACACCGGTTCAGCTGTTCAATTTGTTGAGAAGGCTAGTCACATCTTAAACCTAGAAAAGGCAGATGGTATAGCTGTTTTCAAGGCTCTTGATCAAGGGGGCAACGATGAGCTGACATCCTTGTTTCAGGCTTATTGCCACGATATTGCTATTCTGATTTTTAATCTTCAATCTTTGCTCCTGATTGAAAAAGTGACGATTGGCGGGGGCATTAGTAGTCAACCACTATTGATCGATGAGATCAGTCGACAATACCATGACCTACTCTCTCAAAAAGGGCATAAACAATTTGAGGCCTTGCCCATACAAGCGGCTCGCTTCCACAATGAAAGCAACTTGATTGGTGCTGCAACTTACTTTTATTCTTCGACACATCAAAAAAAGTTCTAGAAATAGAGCTTTTTTCTTTTCTTTTTCGAATAAATAAGTGAGAGGAAGTAGAAGGTGACCATGGAGAAATTTGAAATCTTTAAATTAAAAGCAGCCGGTTTATCAAATGAGCAAGTCTTGAGAATCTTGGACTACTGTAGGAAAGAGCAAGTCTTACCAAGCATAGAAGAGATAGCGAGGATCGCTCGCTGTCGCAGTATCCTTCATTTTGTAGACAAATACCGACAACTAGATGAAGACCATTTACACGAGGAGTTTGAACGGTTCCCATCTCTATCCATTTTTGATCCTGAATACCCTGAGGAATTGCTACAGATTTACAATCCTCCTGTACTCCTTTTTTACCAGGGAGATTTGGAATTGTTAACCAGACCGAAGATTGCAGTTGTTGGAGCTCGCGAGACCACGCGAGAAGGGGTTCGTTCTGTAGAGAAGATTATTAAGGAACTTGGGAATGAGTTGGTTATCGTTAGTGGACTTGCTAAGGGAATTGATGCGACAGCTCATTATGCCAGTATACGAAATGGTGGCAAGACCATCGGAGTGATAGGAACGGGACTGGATGTCTTTTATCCGAAAAGCAATCAAAGACTGCAGGCACATATGGGGGAACACCATCTGATCTTGAGCGAGTATGGTCCAGGGCAGGCACCACTTAAGTTTCATTTTCCTGAGAGAAATCGCATCATTGCAGGTCTCTGTCAGGCAGTGATTGTGGCAGAAGCGCGACTCCGTTCAGGAAGTTTGATTACTTGTGAGCGTGCTATGGAAGAAGGCCGAGACGTTTTTGCTATTCCGGGAAATATTTTAGATGGAAAATCTGCAGGCTGCCATCACCTGATTCAAGAAGGCGCAAAACTTGTCACCTCAGGCCAGGACATTCTTGATGAATTGAAATACAAATTGTGATTTTCCTATAGGAGAAGTTCCTAGTTGACATCTTTCTTAAAATGTATTAAACTCAATGAGATTTATACAATACAGAGGGATAAAACGTGGTAACAAAAAAGAAAAGCAGTACAACCAAGAAAAATTTGGTGATTGTGGAGTCTCCTGCGAAGGCCAAAACAATCGAGAAATACCTTGGTCGTAACTACAAAGTCATGGCCAGTGTTGGCCACATTCGGGACCTGAAAAAATCTACGATGTCGATCGACTTCGACAATAACTATGAACCGGAGTATATCAATATTCGCGGAAAAGGTCCCTTGATCAATGATTTGAAAAAAGAAGCTAAAAAAGCCAAACAAGTCTTTCTCGCAAGTGACCCGGACCGCGAGGGAGAAGCTATTTCTTGGCATTTAGCGCATATTTTGAACTTGGATGCCAAAGAAAAAAACCGTGTGGTCTTTAACGAAATCACCAAGGATGCTGTTAAAAATGCCTTTAAAGAACCGCGCCAAATCGATATGGACTTGGTCGATGCCCAACAAGCACGTCGGGTCTTGGACCGGATTGTAGGGTATTCCATTTCGCCTATTCTTTGGAAAAAGGTTAAAAAAGGACTTTCTGCAGGGCGCGTGCAATCTGTTGCTCTTAAATTAATCATTGATCGTGAAAATGAAATTAATGATTTCAAGCCGGAAGAATACTGGACCATTGATGGTGTCTTTAAAAAAGGGACCAAGCAATTCCAAGCTAGCTTCTATGGGATTGATGGCAAGAAGATGAAGCTCAACACCAATGAAGAGGTGAAAGCTGTTCTTGAACGCTTAGATGGCAAAGATTTTACCGTTGAAAAGGTGGAAAAGAAAGAACGTCGACGGAATGCGCCACTTCCATACACCACCTCTTCCATGCAGATGGATGCTGCCAATAAGATCAACTTCCGTACACGTAAGACCATGATGGTAGCTCAGCAGTTGTATGAAGGAATCAATATTGGCTCTGGTGTTCAAGGTTTGATTACCTATATGCGTACCGATTCTACACGGATCAGTCCAGTTGCGCAAAATGAGGCAGCTAACTTTATCGTAGATCGCTTTGGTGAGAAATATTCCAAGCATGGAAGCCGCGTGAAGAATGCTTCTGGTGCCCAAGATGCCCACGAAGCGATTCGTCCATCCAGCGTCTTCAATACACCTGAAAGCATTGCTAAATACTTGGACAAAGACCAACTCAAGCTCTACACCTTGATTTGGAACCGCTTTGTAGCTAGTCAAATGACTGCAGCTGTCTTTGATACCATGAATGTCCGTTTAGGTCAAAATGGGGTTCAGTATACGGCAAACGGAAGCCAAGTGAAGTTTGATGGTTATTTGGCGATTTATAACGACTCAGATAAGAACAAGATGTTGCCGGATATGGTAGAAGGCGATATCGTTAAGCAAGTCAATAGCAAGCCTGAGCAACACTTTACCCAACCACCTGCTCGATATTCTGAAGCGACTTTGATTAAGACCTTGGAAGAGAACGGTGTTGGCCGTCCTTCAACCTATGCACCGACGATTGAGACCATTCAAAAACGTTATTATGTGAAGCTGGTAGCCAAACGCTTTGAACCAACAGAATTAGGGGAGATCGTCAATAAACTGATCGTTGAATTCTTCCCAGATATTGTCAACGTGACCTTCACAGCGGAGATGGAAGGGAAACTCGATGATGTCGAACTTGGAAAGGAAGAGTGGCAAAAGGTCATTGATGCCTTCTACAAACCATTCTCTAAAGAAGTCGCAAAGGCTGAAGAAGAGATGGAAAAAATCCAAATTAAAGATGAACCAGCTGGTTTTGATTGTGAAGTCTGTGGCAGCCCGATGGTGATTAAATTAGGACGTTTTGGTAAGTTCTATGCTTGTAGTAATTTCCCAGATTGTCGTCATACCCAAGCCATCGTTAAAGAAATCGGTGTGGAGTGTCCTGACTGTCATCAGGGACAAATCATCGAGCGTAAAACCAAGCGCAACCGTATCTTCTATGGATGCAATCGCTATCCAGAGTGTGAATTTACCTCTTGGGATAAACCGATCGGTCGGGATTGTCCAAAATGTGGCCACTACTTAGTTGAGAAAAAAGTTCGTGGTGGCGGAAAACAAGTCGTATGTAGCAATGGCGATTACGAAGAAGAAAAAGTGAAATAAGCTTTTAAATGATTCAATGTCTATTATAACGGCAATTTTTATAAATGTCTGTTATAATAGACATTTTTACTTTTTTTCGTTATAATAGACATAAGGAGGTGGGCTTTATGTATCTTGCTTTGATTGCAGATGTGATTGATTCCAAAATCGTACAAGAACGTTTTGACCTGCAAAAACAGTTAGAAAAAACCCTTCAAAAGATCAATGAGCTTTTTAAAGACTGCCTAGCATCGGCTTTTACCCTAACTTTGGGGGATGAGTTTCAAGCGCTTTTAAAAGTGGAGGCTCCGGTTTTTCAAATCATTGATACCCTACGTTCAGAACTAAGACCGACTCAACTTCGTTTCGGCATTGGCCTCGGGGAGATTGTAACGGATATCGATCCCCTGCAAAGTATCGGTGCAGATGGACCAGCCTATTGGAATGCACGCGCAGCTATTAATCTGGTCCATCAGAAAAATGATTATGGTAACACCCAGATCTATTTTTTGAGCGGTAATGACAGCCAGGACTTAGTGGTGAATGCGCTCATCGCTTCCGGAGAAGCCATACGTTCGGGTTGGCGAGAGAGTCAGGAAGAGATTCTGCTCAATCTGCTAAAGAGATCTGTCTATAGTGAAAGCTTTAGCCAACAGGAATTGGCCCAAGCGCTAGAGCTCAACCCTAGTGCACTGTCCAAGCGATTAAAGAGTAGCAGTATTCGTGTTTATTTACGGGGGCGAGCAGCAGCACTAGCTTGTATTCAAAACTTAGAGAAAGGAGAGGCCCATGAGCGGATTGTCTAGTATCGTAATGAATCCATACTTGATCCTCTTGTTGATTTGTCATTTGTTATCGGATTATTATTTTCAAAGTCAAAAGATGGCGGATCGCAAGGATCAGGATAAGAAGGTGCTCGGGCTTCACATTCTATATGTGGCTTTGCCTTTGTTCATTGTTTCGCTCTTTCATCTAGCCTTGTGGTGGATTTGCTTGGTCATTTTACTGACACATGCTGGAATAGATTTCTTGAAACCGATCGTGCAGAAGGGATTGAAATTACCAAAAGCCTGGATTTTTGCATTGGATCAAGTCTTGCATATTGGTATCCTAACTTGTCTGGTCCTTATGGGAGCGAAGAATGGCACGACCTATCTACCCTTGGACATTTTAAATCTAATCTTTTATGTCCTCCTAGTTGGGAAACCAAGCAATATCGCCTTTAAAATTCTGTTTGCCAAGTATCAACCCACCAGCAAGAAGAAAATGGATACGATCACTGGGGCTGGTTCCATGATTGGCTTTTTAGAGCGTTTGGTGATCGGTGTCTGTCTCCTCTATGGGCAATTTGCTTCGATCGGCCTAGTATTTACAGCCAAATCTATCGCCCGCTATAATAAAATTTCGGAGAATCCTGCCTTTGCGGAGTATTATTTGATTGGGTCCTTATTCAGTATCCTCTCTGCCCTCTTAGCAGCCTGGTTGTGTTTATAAGGAAACAAATTATAGACTTAAGTCTAGACAGGAAGGAAAAGCCTCCCTGTCTTTTTACTTGGCTTTTTGGTATAATGGACCAAGTAGAAAATTAGAAAGATTTGTGGGTGTCTAACAGTCCAGTGGCTTGTTTTAATCTGGCCTTAGTTTTCACCCAAAGAGGTATTAGTGTCATGTCTCAATCTTATATCAATGTTATCGGTGCGGGCCTTGCTGGCTCGGAAGCGGCTTTCCAAATTGCCCAACAAGGTATCCCGGTGAAGCTTTATGAAATGCGTGGGGTCAAATTCACTCCGCAACACAAAACAGACAATTTTGCTGAGTTAGTCTGTTCCAACTCTCTTCGTGGGGATTCGTTGACCAATGCTGTCGGGCTCCTCAAAGAAGAAATGCGTCGCTTAGGTTCGGTCATCCTTGAAGCAGCAGAAGCGACTCGGGTACCGGCTGGTGGAGCGCTGGCAGTGGACCGCGAAGGCTTTGCTACTCGAGTGACGGAGAAGGTATCCCAACATCCGCTCATCGAAGTGATTCGCGATGAAATTACGGAATTGCCGACAGATGCCATCACTGTGGTCGCAACGGGTCCTCTAACTAGCGATGCTTTAGCTGATAAGATCCACGCGCTCAATGGTGGAGATGGCTTCTATTTCTATGATGCAGCGGCACCAATCATCGATGTTAATACAGTCGATATGAACAAGGTTTATCTCAAGTCTCGCTATGACAAAGGCGAGGCAGCCTATCTCAACTGCCCCATGACCAAACAAGAGTTTATGGATTTCCATGAGGCCTTGGTTAACGCGGAAGAAGCCCCGCTTAACTCTTTTGAAAAAGAAAAGTATTTCGAAGGTTGTATGCCAATTGAAGTCATGGCTAAACGAGGCATTAAAACCATGCTCTATGGTCCTATGAAGCCAGTTGGACTCGAGTATCCGGATGATTACAAAGGACCTCGTGATGGGGAATTTAAGACCCCTTACGCAGTCGTTCAGCTTCGCCAAGACAATGCGGCGGCTAGCCTCTACAATATCGTTGGCTTCCAAACTCACCTTAAATGGGGTGAGCAAAAGCGGGTCTTCCAAATGATCCCTGGTTTAGAAAATGCGGAGTTCGTTCGTTACGGCGTCATGCACCGCAATTCTTACATGGACTCTCCAAACCTGCTTGAACAAACTTATCGTTCGAAGAAACAACCAAACCTCTTCTTTGCAGGGCAAATGACAGGGGTAGAAGGCTATGTTGAATCTGCAGCTTCTGGCTTAGTTGCTGGAATCAATGCAGCTCGCCTTTTCAAAGGAGAAGAAGTAGCCATCTTCCCTGAAACAACAGCTATCGGAAGTCTGGCTCACTATATCACCCATGCTGACAGCAAGCATTTCCAACCGATGAATGTCAATTTTGGAATTATCAAGGAGCTGGAAGGACCACGCATTCGAGATAAGAAGGAGCGCTATGAAAAAATTGCCGAACGTTCTTTAGAAGATTTGGCCCAATTTATGGAAAAATAGTGTATGAAGTGAAAAAGTTTGGAGAAAATCCAGACTTTTTCTTCTAAAAATGGTATAATGAATAAAATTTAGAATATAGAGAGTTTTCTGACAATGAACAAATCCTATTTTTATTTAGATATGAAGACACACGAGTTGAAAGTGCCTTATACCGGAAAACTCCGTCGTGTGAGAGTCTTATTACCTAAGAATTATGAAACAGATACCGATCGACGCTATCCTGTTGTCTATTTTCATGATGGCCAGAATGTTCTCTATAGCAAGGAAGCTTTTGCAGGTCATTCCTGGAAGGTGATTCCAGCCATTAAGCGGAATCCTGATATTAGCCGCATGATCGTCGTCGCGATCGATAATGATGGTTTCCAACGCATGAATGAATACTCTGCTTGGAAGTACAAGGAGTCCAATATTCCCGGAATGCAATTCGGTGGCAAGGGCGTTGAGTACGGAGAGTTCGTTATGGAAGTGGTCAAACCTTTCATTGACCAAGAATACCGAACGCTTGCTGATCGAGAACATACAGCCATGATTGGTTCTTCGCTTGGTGGAAATATTACCCAATTCTTGGGATTAGAGTACCAAGATCAAATCGGTTGTTTAGGGATCTTTTCATCCGCTAACTGGCTGCATCAAGATGCCTTCAATCATTATATCGAGCGTAAAAAATTATATGCAGATCAACGCATTTACATCTATGTGGGGACGGAAGAGGCTGATGATACCGATAAAACCCTGATGGCAGGGAATATCAAGCAAGCTTATATTGACTCATCTCTTCGTTACTATCATGATGTCATTCAACAAGGAGTAGCTTTAGAAAATATCGCCATTCGGATTCAATCTGGGGCTATCCACCATGAAGAAGCCTGGGCAGAGCATTTACCGGAATGTCTTCGTTTCTTAGCAGAGAAGTGGGACTAGAAGCTTTTAAATTTTTATCATAAAGAAAGAAGGAACCTATGAATATTGAACATCTAAGCCACTGGAGTGGCCAACTGAACCGCGAAATGTATCTAAACCGTTATGGACATACAGGGATTCCTGTAGTGGTCTTTGCTTCATCAGGGGGAAGCCATAACGAATACTATGACTTCGGTATGATTGATGCCTGTGCTCAGTTCATCGAAGAAGGACGTGTTCAATTCTTCACCCTTTCGAGTGTAGACAGTGAAAGCTGGCTTTGTGATTGGAAAAACCCACACGATCGAGCTGAAATGCATCGCGCTTATGAACGCTATGTGATTGAAGAAGCCATTCCTTTTATCAAACACAAAACAGGCTGGTTTGACCCGATGATGACAACTGGCTGTTCTATGGGAGCTTACCACGCGCTCAATTTCTTCTTGCAACATCCAGATGTCTTCAACAAAGTGATTGCCTTGAGTGGTATCTATGACGCTCGTTTCTTTGTTGGTGAGTTTGGAGGGGATGAAGCTATTTACCAAAACTCTCCATCTGATTATATCTGGAACCAAAATGATGGTTGGTTTATCGATCGTTACC
>CAJZGQ010000029.1 GCA_916048115.1 uncultured Streptococcus sp.
CAACGAAAAATTTACACCCTCACAAGGGGATTAAGAGCACAAAAAAACAAGCCCTATAGGAGAGCCTGCTTTAAGACCGTTTTTACATAAGTAATGTTAAAAAATAAAATGATATAAACTATTAGGTTTATAGAGCAGATACCGAAACTTTCCGCTGTGAGAAAAGTGCCTGAAACAATTATGTTTCAGGCACTAGGGGAGTTTTGAAACCTTAGGTTCAAAACTAAGTCATGGAACTTCGTAGAAGTTCGCTGACGTCCGTACTCACTTAAGGAAAGGTTCTAAGAGGACTTTGTCTTTAATCTGAAACAAGCCCTCTTGGAGAGCCTGCATTTTATATTTACGCTGTTTTTTCTACGTTCAAAATTTTCACTTGGTAGCTTCCAGCTGGTGTTTCAACAGTGACCACATCACCTGTTTTTTTACCAATCAAAGCGTGACCGATTGGGCTTTCGTTTGAGATCTTTCCTGCAAAAGCATCTGCTCCTGCTGAACCTACGATGCTGTATACTTCTTCATCTGTTTCGCCAACTTCTTGGACTGTAACGGTTTTTCCGATCGCTACTTCGTCTACAGCAACTGCATCGCTATCAACGATTTCAGCATAGCGGATTTTTGTTTCCAAGCTTGAGATTTGACCTTCCACAAAAGCTTGTTCATCTTTTGCTGCTTCGTACTCAGAGTTTTCTGAGAGGTCACCGTATGAACGAGCGATCTTGATCCGTTCTACGACTTCAGGTCGACGGACCAATTTCAATTCTTCTAATTCTAGTTCTAATTTTTCTTTTTCTGCTAGGGTCATTGGGTATGTTTTTTCTGCCATTATACTTCTCTTTCTATTATTTGAATGAAAAAGCTGTGGACGCGCCACATGCTTTTTCTAGTTTGAACTTGCTTGTGTCAATTTACTATTGACGTGTTCTTCTACATTTTTATTGTGTTCTTCGTATGTCTTAGCGAAGAAGACTTCACCATTTTCGACATTTGCGACAAAATACAAGTAGTCTGTCTTACTTGGGTTCACCGCCGCTTCGATCGCTGATACTCCAGGGTTATCCACTGGACCAGGCATCAAACCGGTATTCTTATAAATATTATAAGGTGAATCCAGCTCTGTATCAATCGTTGCATCTTCTTTTAAGGTCGTCTTTTGACCAAGTTTCCCTTCTGCATAAAGAATTGCAATATTACTTTGCAAAGGCATGTCTTGGTTCAAACGGTTATAGAAGACACTTGCGATATCTTTGCGGTCTTGATCCGTCGCCCCTTCTTTTTCAACCAAGGAAGCAAGAGTCAATACTTCGTTTACATTGATGTTCTTGCTCTCAAGTGTTTCATAGTATGGGGTTAAGTTTTGATCCATGGCCGCCAGCATCTGATCGATCATTTCTTTCACTGTGGTATCTTTCCCATAGTTATAAGTAGCTGGGAAGAGATAACCTTCTAAACGGTAGCGAACACCAGAATCCTTACCTGGCAGATTCGCCAAGAGCTTAGGATATTTGGCCACCATCTTCTCAATAAAGGCATCGTCTTGGACAGCCTTCAAGAAATCTTCTTTCTTAAATGGAGTCTTGCCTGCCTTCTTAGTGGAGACATCGGTAGTGATAGCCGTCGCAATCTGATCGATCGTATAACCTTCTGGAATCGTCACCTTCCCAAGAACTGGAGCCTGAGGAGTTTTGGTTCCCTCTTCCTGCAGTTTTTGGATGATGGTTTCTAAATCCATGCTCTTTTGAAGGTTGAAATAACCGGATTTAAAATTGCTATAGTTCTTGAACTTGGTATAGTAGTTAAAGAACTGACCATTTTTCACGAGTCCTTTTTTCTCAAGGATCGCGCCAATCTCACGATTACTTGAACCTGCTGGAATCTCAACCGTCACGAATTCTGTTGCATTTTTATCCATTGGCTTGACAGCTGAATGGATATATGTCACAGCAAAGATCCCTGTAGCCACGATCACAATCAGCAAAAGGCTGACCACTGTCCGCACAATTCGTTTAGCGATTTTATTTTGTTTCTTTTGTTTTTGTTGGCGCTGGTTACGAGAAGAGCGCGATAAGCTTTCCTCTACCGGTTCCTGACTTGGTTCTTTTATAAAAGGCTTTGTGGACTCACTCTTTTCTTCTACAATAGGAGTCGCCTTTTCTGGCTCCACTGGTATTTCTGTGGAAGCCACAACAGCTTCTTCTTTTGGAGGTGGTGTTGCTTCTTCCTCCTCTTTCAGTGAAGAAGGGGTTTCAATGCTTCGATCAGGTAGATCATACTCTTTTTCGATCTTTAGAAGTTGCTCATTTGCCTCTTCTAAGTCTCTGAGGATCTGCTCTTTGAAGCTTAATAACTTCTCACTGTCTTGTGATTTATCAGTCAAATAATTGACCTCCCTCATCATAATCCTTAATATTATATCTTAAAAGATTTAGAAAAGCAATACAAATCGCCCTTCTTCTTCAAAATACCTATTTAATCAAGGTTTTCATTTCCCCAGACCAGATTGTGCCAAACTTCACCCGCATATTGGGATTTCGAAAGACCTTCATTGGTGAATCCTTGCTTCTCGTAATAAGGAATCAAATAATCATGACAGGTTAGATTGATCCCTTGACGATGATCTTTCACCGCAATCTCTTTCATCGCCTCAAGCAAGAGGGTTCCAACCCCTAGCCCTTGGGCTTCTTTGGCAATGGATAGACTCGTAATGGAAATAAAACCCTGTTCTAGATGGCTTAGATCTTCAACCTCTGAAAAAGAGGAATCGATCAAATAGCGCTCCGGTCTAACAGGTCCTTCTAAATACCCTAAAATCTGACCTTGGCACTCTGCTACAAGAAAAGTCGCTTGAATCTTTTCGATATGATCTCTTAAAATCTCACGCGCAATCGCTTCTTCTTCTGAGAAATTCTCAAGCTCAATGCGCTCGATAGCATCCAAATCCTGCAGCTCTGCTTGTCTAATGTGAATTTTTTCTTTCATCATTTACTCTTTCTATCGTTCCCAAACCATATGGACACCTCGATCAGACTCAGCTTCATCTCGAAATCCTTGCTGGGCAAAGTAAGAAAGTAAGTCTTCTGAACAATCGATCCAAATAGCTTTCTTTTCCTTTTGAACAGCTAGATCCTTTAAAGCAGCGATCAGAATAGCACCATATCCTTGACCTTGAAAAGTTGGCCTCACTGCTAATCGCAATACGATGAGGTCCCCCTTTAAATGATGGTCTTCTGTCGCCAACAAGTAAGCCACAGTATCGCCACCTTGCTCTGCAAGCAAAGAAATGGCTTCCTTCGAACCTAGCGCTTCCTCAAGAGTGGCCCTGTGCTCCTTTCCTTCATTGTCATGAAGTTCTTCTTCTAGCAAGCCCAGCTGTTCTTGATCAGCTGGGGTGATTGATCGAATCATCATCCTACTTCCCTCGTTTCATGATTCTTCAGCGGACAGATAAATTTGAGTCTGGAACCACTCGATTCCAGACTCAATCATCTCTTATTGTACGTTATGTGTCAAACTGGATAATAGACGCTCAAACGAGTATTCATAGGTTTGAATATCTCCTGCCCCCATAAAAACATAGACCGCATTGTCATGGTCAAGAAGAGGAGAAACATTCTCAGCTGTAATAATCGCTGAACGTTTGACAATTTTTGCTTCCAAATCTTCAACCTTCACATCGCCATGATCGACTTCCCGTGCAGAACCATAGATCTGTGCCAAGTAAACAGCATCTGCTTGATTCAAGGCTTCTGCAAATTCATCTAACAAGGCAATGGTCCGTGTAAAGGTATGTGGTTGGAAAATAGCCACAATCTCTTTACTTGGGTATTTTTGACGGGCCGCATCCAAGGTTGCAATAATTTCCGTTGGATGATGCGCAAAATCATCGATGATGACTGTTCCATTGACGACTTTTTCAGTGAAGCGACGTTTCACGCCAGCAAAGGTCTTCAGATGCTCACGAACTAAATCTAAGTCAAATCCTGCAATGTAAAGCAAGCCAATGACAGCTGTGGCATTCATGATGTTGTGACGACCAAATGTTGGGATATGGAATTGCCCCAAATCTTCTCCACGGAAATGAACGTTGAAGGTTGAACCTGTCGTTGAGCGAAGCAAGTTGCTTGCCACAAAATCGTTCGTCTCCTTGTCAAAACCGTAGTAATAAATTGGTGCAGATGAGGTAATCCGACGCAATTCTTTGTCTTCCCCGTAGATGAAAAGTCCCTTACTGATTTGTTTGGCATAATCATTAAAGGCATTAAAGACATCTTCTAAACTTGTGAAATAGTCTGGATGGTCGAAGTCAATATTGGTGATGATACTGTATTCAGGATGGTAAGGCATAAAGTGGCGTTCATACTCATCTGATTCAAAAACAAAGTATTTAGCTGCAGCAGAGCCACGACCTGTCCCATCACCAATCAAATAACTAGTATCGGTAATATTTGATAAAACGTGAGAAAGCATCCCTGTTGTTGAGGTTTTTCCGTGCGCTCCGGCAACTCCCATGCTGACGAAGTCACGCATAAATTCACCAAGGAATTCGTGGTAACGTTTATAGGTTAAGCCATGCTCATCCGCATAAGCGATCTCCACATTATTCTCCGGACGAAAAGCATTCCCTGCAATGAGGATCTTGTCTCCTTCCAAATTTTTCACATCAAATGGATAAATTTGAATTCCTGCTTGTTCCAAGCCACGTTGCGTAAAGTAATACTTCTCAACATCTGACCCTTGAACAGTATGTCCCATTTGGTGAAGCATGAGAGCTAAAGCACTCATCCCTGCTCCTTTAATTCCAATAAAATGGTATGTATTAGACATGTTTTCTCCTTATTCTTGATCTAGATGGGTTAAATCCAATTCTTGTTTGATCGGCTGTGGTTTCAGCTTTTGCTGATCTTTATTGTATATCTGGCTGGTCTTTAAGAAATCATAATTATTTTTCTTCTCAGTAGGTTCTGCCACTTCTGTTTCTCCTGCGGGTTCAAACTCTGCAAGGATCAACTGATCTTGTCGCAATCGTTTGCTATATTTTAATAATTCACCCGGATTTTCCTTTTGGAAGGGGGCTGTTGGCTGGCCAGGTTTTCGTTCTGAAATAAACGGTTTTTTCCGCTTACTTGTGGTAGCCACTGGCTCTGTAGTCAGGTAGGGAGCTGTGCGTTTCTTTTTCAGATCTTCACGCGCACGCTCTCTAGCTTCCTCTGCATAACGATTGGCAGGGCTTTTTTTATCAATCGGCTCTTTAAAATCAGGTTTTCTTACTGGCCGTCTTTTCGGTAGGGGCTCTTCTAGTGGTTGATGGTAAGGATGCTTAGGCTTGGTATTTTCAGCAATCGGTTGCCATTCCAAAAAATTTTTATCCACATAGTCGCCTGTAATGTTACTAATCAAATCTGTTTCATCATACAGGTTCATGTGGGGCATCTCTGTTAACATCAACTCATTATCCCCTACTTGAGGAAAATATTTTTCTGTCATGCTTTCTTCCTTTCGACACTCCATTAATTATAAACTATTCACAGAATTTTTCAAGCTATTCTGATTGAATTCCAAGAATCTCACGAATTTCCTCAACCGATAAACTAGATCGTGTTTCCGTTCCATCTAAAATTGTTGAGACCAAGTGTCTTTTAGATGCTTGAAGTTCCTGAATCTTTTCTTCAATCGTGCCACGAGTAATCATGCGGTAAACTTCAACATTTTGTTCCTGTCCCATTCGATGGGCACGTCCAATAGCCTGGTCTTCCACTGCAGGATTCCACCACAAATCGACTAAGATGACGGTATCGGCACCCGTGAGGTTCAATCCGACCCCTCCAGCCTTCAAAGAAATGAGAAAAGCATGGCGTTCTCCAGCATTAAAGGCATTGGTCATTTCTTGACGATCTTTAGCCGGAGTGGAACCCGTGATTTTAAAGGAAGTCATGCCGAGCTGATCAATCTCTTG
This sequence comes from uncultured Streptococcus sp., assembly GCA_916048115.1. Classification (GTDB taxonomy): domain Bacteria; phylum Bacillota; class Bacilli; order Lactobacillales; family Streptococcaceae; genus Streptococcus. The sequence goes on from CAJZGQ010000029.1 coordinate 5,951, forward strand.
CTCTAGGATATCCAACATACCTCTGAATTGGGAGAAGATCAAGACCCGATGGTCACCATCCTTGATTTGACCCAAAAGATCTCGAAGACTCTCCAATTTTCCACTATCTCCTTGATAGTCTTCCATAAAGAGGGCTGGAGTATCACAGATTTGACGAAGGCGCATGAGACCTGAGAGGATCTCCACCTTGCTTCGATTTAATTCTTCCTCACTAGAGTTTCGAACCCGGTCTTGAATTTGTTTTAATTGAGCCAAATAGATCGTTTTTTGGCTTTCATCCAACTCATTGTGGTAGGTTGCTTCAATCAAGTCCGGTAATTCTTGGAGTACTTCATCTTTTTTCCGTCTCAGGACAAAAGGTTTGACAAATCGCGCAATGGTCTCAGGACTCAACTTTTGAAATTCTTTTTTAGCTGGAAACAGACCAGGAAGAACAATTTGGAAAATGGACCAAAGCTCTCCCACATGATTCTCAATCGGTGTCCCAGATAGCGCAAATATATGCGGCACCTCAAATCCACGTAAGTGTTGAGCAATCTTGGTTTGGGCATTTTTCATGACCTGAGCTTCATCTAGAATTAGGTATTCATATTGATTTTTCTGGTATTCCTCCACATCCTGACGGAAAGAGGCGTAACTCGTAATGACTACCTGAGGATTGGTTGCAATGAGTTCATCGCGATGTTGCTTGAGGCCGTAGACGACTGCCACTTCCATCTGAGGAGCAAATTTTGAAAATTCTTGTTTCCAGTTGTAGATGAGACTAGACGGAGCTAGAATCAAGATTTTGGTTTCTTTTTTTGCAACACTGGTCAAAAAGGAAATGGTCTGCAGGGTTTTCCCAAGCCCCATATCATCCGCTAAAATACCACCAAAACCATAATGATTTAGCATAGAGAACCATTTGACCCCGATCTCTTGATAATCCCTTAGGATTGCTTGGATTGTCATCGGAGGGAGTTGGTAATCTTCTGGATGAGTCAGATCATGAGCCAAATTTCGAAATTCTTCTGAAAAATGAACATTGTCTTGATCTGCCAACAAATCAGATAGCTGATAGGCAGCAATCCGGCGGGCGTGTAGTTTCCCACCCTTGCTCATCTTAGCGCGCAAATCCGCTAAGGACCGACTGATCTTCTTGGTTTCTTCATCAAAAACAAGGACTTTTCCGGTATGGCTGACAAAATAATCTTCTTGCCCCACTAGAGCTTTGAGGACCTGATCCACTTCAGCTGGATCCACACTTTCAAAGTCGAAGCCAATCTCCAGTAGACTGCCATTAGTTTTCACATCAATTTTTGGACGCTCCACTTGATAAAGATCCAAGAGACTATCGGATAAGGTAACCTCTCCTAAAGTTTCAAAAGTCGGAATCTGTTGGTGAAAGAAAGGATAGATCTGCTCACTTGCTAACGGGCTTCTTTGAGAAGAAAAGTCATCTGTAAAGCCTGCTGCCAGCATAGTCGAAAAGACCTCTTGCTCCTTATCGAAATCACTGGAATAAGGAAGATTGAGAAGTTCCTCACGCGTGGTCACCGCACGATCTTCGTATTGAAAGACCACATCTAGTAAAACGGTCTGGTCCTGTGCCAAATCAAAATGAAATTCCGGAGTGAAATCGTGGATTAAAAAGCTCGTCGGAGCTGTTATTTGCCCCAGTTTTTTGAACTCTTTTAAACTATAGGAAAGTTTGGTTTGGTCCGTTGGATCAAAATGCAGGCGTTTTTTGCGATCCTGGTCCATTGGAAGATCTTGAATGGCCTTCCATAGGGTCCGCTGTTGGGGCGTCAGGTGATAGAAGACACCATTTCTAAACAGGTAATTAGCCGACTCGACAACCTTCACTTGTGGCTCCGTAATAATCAATTCGTAAAAATCATCATGGTCTTCCACCTGAAAATGAAAGAGATCTTCCTCCCCATGGACATCCTGAAAATGGACTTCTGAAAAGTCATATAAGCTATATTGCAGGAGAAAAGAGTCCAAATTCATCAGCAATTCCACAGCTTCTTCAAAAAGAGTCGGTGGGAAATAGAGATGGCGCCCAGCATTTGGAAAGAAATCTTGCTCTTTCGATCCACCATCTGTGACCAAGCCCTGTAGGAAATTGATCACATCCTGGCTAGCCCCATCAAATTCTAAGTAAGAAATGGGTTCATAATAACTTTTGCCAATGGCAAAGTGTCCTTCTTTCTGAAGGGTCTGCAAAAAAGCTAGCACATCTCTGATCACATAAGAGCGCTCGTCTGGTAAGCGACGAATGCGCAGGGTCCACAAGAATTGACCAGAGTATTCATCCTCCTGCCCAACGGCTGATAAGACATAGCGGGTTTCTTTCTTTTCGATTTTTGGAAGGACCTGGTCTAAAAACAAACTTCCAAAAGAGACCTTCTCCTGCGTTTCTTCAGTCGCCGTGGCGTCTTCTTCAAGACTTGCAAGAGCTGCTTTCCCACTGTCATCATTCTTCAAAAAAGCTTCCACAGCTGCCAGATGCGTACAGAATTTTTTCTTTTGAAAGAAAGCACAGCTACAAAAAACAGCATCGTCGTCCAAACTGTACCGCAAGCTTTCTTCTTCCACCCGAAAATATAGGTATTTTTCTTTTACTTCCTGAAGGGAAACCTTCCCAGCTTCATAGAGAAGGCTCCCTTGTGAACGAACCTTCCCAGGAATTAATTTTGCCATGTTTACCACCTTAGATTAATCCCTTTATTATACCATATTTAAGATAAAATTAGAAAAGATAATTTTACTATTAAAAGGATTTTAACTTACTTTTAGAAAAAAACTGAGACAGTCTTGTCCCAGCTTTTCACCTGATTTCGTAATAGAGTTACCTCAATCAGCTATCCATGATTTTTCTCTTTTAACCGTCTGAGCGAACAATAGACAGAATAGCTAAATAGAGAGGAGAAAGATCCCGATAGCCCACAAAAAATACGACCTATTTTTTAATAAATCCCCAACAATAGGATCAAGAGCTCCAAGCTTACGATCGAACCGAGAAACAAGAGATACAGATAGATTTTAAATAATAAGTACACAAACCTAAAGCTCTCATGATCTTCATGAGTTTACTCTTCTCAACCTTAAAAAAAGCTAAGGAATAAAGCATATCCGGACTATGATACTACGCATCTGACTATCCTCCACTTCATTTTACCAGCTTATTAAAAAAAGCAACGCTTATGCGCTACTTTTAGTTGTTTTCATAGTTGGAAGAATGAGCATTTTATCATTTGAAATATCCTTCTCCACTTTGATCCATTTGTCTCGTATTCCCTACTTCCGTTTTCGCGCAATCAAATGGATTGGAGTTCCTTCAAAAACAAAGGCCTTGCGAATTTGGTTCTCCAAGAAACGGAGGTATGAGAAGTGCATCAGTTCTTCTTCGTTAACAAAGACCACAAAAGTTGGCGGCTTGGTTGCCACTTGTGTCGCATAGAAGATCTTGAGGCGTTTTCCTTTGTCGGTCGGCGTTGGATTAATGGCAATGGCATCCATAATCACATCGTTCAAGACAGCTGAAGGAATCCGCGTATTTTGACTCTCACTGATCTGTTTAATCATCTCTGGCAACTTGTGCAAGCGTTGTTTAGTTAGGGCAGAAACAAAGACAATCGGAGCATAAGAAAGGTATTGGAATTGATCCCGAATGTCATCTTCCCACTGCTTCATGGTATGGTTGTCTTTTTCAATGGTATCCCATTTGTTGACAACAATGATCATACCTTTACCAGCTTCATGAGCAAAGCCAGCGATCCGCTTATCATACTCCCGAATCCCTTCTTCGGCATTAATGACCATCAAAACCACATCTGAACGGTCGATGGCACGCATGGCACGCATAACAGAATATTTCTCAGTGTTTTCATAGATTTTACCAGACTTGCGCATACCAGCTGTATCGATCATGGTAAATTCTTGGCCATCTGCATCAGTAAAATGGGTATCGATGGCATCCCGTGTGGTTCCAGCTACTGGGCTAGCAATAACCCGGTCTTCTCCAAGGATTGCATTGATCAAGCTTGATTTCCCAACATTTGGACGACCAATCAAGCTAAACTTGATGATATCAGGGTTTTCTTCTTCTGTTTCATTGGGGAGATTTTCGATGATGGCATCGAGCACATCTCCAGTTCCAATCCCGTGGACAGAGGATACCGGTAGTGGCTCCCCCAGCCCCAAGGCATAAAAGTCGTAGATATCGTTGCGCATCTCTGGGTTATCCACCTTGTTGACAGCCAGAATCACTGGTTTATGGGTCTTATACAAGATACGGGTGACATATTCATCAGCATCGGTGATTCCTTCTTTTCCAGAAACAACAAAGACAATGACATCTGCTTCGTCCATGGCAATTTCTGCCTGATGTTTGATTTGCTCCATAAATGGGGCATCTACGTCATCAATTCCCCCTGTATCAATGATACTAAATTTTCGATTCAACCACTCAGCTGTTGCATAAATGCGGTCACGAGTGACTCCTTCTACATCCTCAACGATGGAGATCCGCTCACCGGCAATCCGGTTAAAGAGCGTCGATTTTCCAACATTGGGACGGCCTACAATCGCAATAGTTGGTAGGGCCATGATTTCCTCTTTTCTAA
>CAJZGQ010000030.1 GCA_916048115.1 uncultured Streptococcus sp.
TCCCTTTGTGGCCACCATAGGAAAAAGTTCGCGCAATTCCTACAGCTCCTATCGCGTCCAGGCGGTCTGCATCCTGGACAATTTTGCCTTCTAAGGTTTCTGGATGTTTCCCACGATTTTTGCTGAAAGAAACAGCATTGATAACCCGACAAATCTGTTCGATTTGGTCTTGAGGAATACCGATCTCTTCTAGAAACATGCGAGCATTCGCATTATTCTCTGTTTGAAACAATTTATCATCATCAGCATCGTGAAGAAGAGCTGACAAGCCCACTATCTCCAGATCACATGGACCTTCTACTTGTGCGATTCTCATAGCATTGGTATAGACGCGGAGGGTATGCTCCATATCATGGCCATCCGCTCGATCAGCAAATAAGGTTTTAACATACTGCTTAGCAGCTTGGATTCGTTCTTCGATCATCGTTCTTGTCCTTTGTAGTTTCTTACTTCAATCAATCTCATGATAGGCTTTACGAGCTTTTTCCAGATCGTAATATTGATCAAATTCTTCTTTTGTCTGTGTGGTATGGACATGACCATCTTTAGATATCTCAGCTGGGATGGTGATATCTTGATAGAGATTCACACCCTTCTTCATAAAGAGTTCAAATACAGCAATACTTTTTGCATATTGATCCGCACTATTCTGGGGTTTTATTACTATGACTTTGGTATCTTTTTCCTTTAAGAGTTGATAAGCCTTCGAAGACTTCTTAAATTGCGTTTTTGAGAGATCCTTGGGATCAATCGAAAACCAATTTTTAAAAAATTTCAATTCTTCAATACTGCTCTTCTCACGATCAATTGGTACATTGAAATCTGGAATCGGTTTTCTTTGGTGATCATTCTCTAAGGTCTCATTTCTTTCCAGTTTACGAGTGTCTAGATTCAAGTACATCATTTTTCGAACTGAGTTATCTTTGGTACTGCGAATTTGTAAGGAAACCAACTCACGTCCATTCCATGAATACACTGAGCCTAATTCTGTAGGAATATAATCCGGATCAAATTGTTCAACAACTTTAAACAAATCAATCTCTTTCTCTTCTTTCAATCGTTCTCCATTAACCTTGTAGACACTAACAGTCCAATATTCATCCTTTTCTGGAGGAGTTGTACGATAGTAAAAATTTTCTCTAAATTTCACATTCATATGCAAAATATGCTTTGAACCGACTCTGACAGGATCAAAATAATAATAAGACCCATATTCCCTCATCAAGCGATCTTCCTTGGGATCCGTTGATTTCCAGTGAGTAATAATGCCCGCACCATCCGCAATCATCTCATAGTCATCAATTTTCGCTTTTCCACTATAATCCTGAAATTGCTTGTAATAACTCTCAGTTGAAAAACGGATATAAAGCCAAATCCCACCAATGAGCGAGAGCAAAACCAGTAAGGCTAGCATCATTTTTTTCTTTGTCATTTTCACGATTTAAACAGATCCTTTCTAGGAGATTTAATTTTCACTTTGTAATCCACCACTGGTGAAAAAAATAGTATATTACCAAAAAACATGAAGAGCGATAAAAATATCAACAAAGCTACATGAAGGATAAAGTTTGGAGCAATATTACTAAATATTGCACAAGATGAAAATACAACCAATCCAGCAAAAATAGTTGGAGCCATCATTGATAATAATCGATGCTTTCTATCATTTGTGACGAGGTATACCTTTATAGGGTGGTTGCTATTAACAATGTTAGGCATCGGTTTCCGAATGCTTATCCATATCCGAATCCCTATTACAAGGCTATATACTAGAAGCAAGATTCCCAGATTTAGCACATGCGAAGAAAAATAGAGATACTTTTCAATAGGAAAGGCTTTCGATAACAGCACGGCAGTTGTACCCATACCGAAAGCTGAAGCAAGACCTTTCTTCTGAGTATCCTTTTTATTGAGAACTTTAGAAAGATCCGAAGGAGCTAGAGACTGCACTTCTTCCTTGGTTAAAGGATAGGCTAGATGAGGGATGAAGCTTAAAATCCATGGAAAGAAATAGCTGATGAGAAATGGACGATCGGCATCGAGTAAATAAGACTCTCCGTCCATTTGTAAGATCCGGTAACGAAGATTGATTTTTGATAATTGTTCAATTTTTGCTTTTTTTAGCATGCATAGTTCCTTCTAATTTTCTTTGTAAATAGATTTATCCTCATCCACTGCTTCCAGTCTCTCAAATTCAATACGCCCTTTCTCAAACGCATATTCAAATAGAAGACTACCTGACTCTATCCAAATACAAAGATAAGCCAACATGCCATTGATATAAAGAAAACAAGCTTCAGTTCCATCATGAGTATTCATATAGAATCCAAACACAATAAAAATTGGAATAAGAAAAAGATAAGCATGAAATTGTCGCTGCTTCTTTACATTTCGAAAGACAATCTTATACTTTGGACGATTGGGTGTGAGTCGTCTGGCAATTTCCTTTCGAGATTTCCAAAGGATTCCCCTATAAATGACAAAAGCTACCAGAATTGAAATTAGAAATAACAAGATTTTTAAATAGAGATTCTGACTAATGCTATAATATCTAAAAATTCCAGCCCCTATTCTATATAGAGCCGAACTAAGTGCAACACTAATACTTATCGCTATCGAACGTCTACCTTCTGGAGCCATTTTAATCTTTTTGTCAAAGTTTCTATTTGAATCCTCTAACTCTATGATATCCAACTTGAACTCCTTAGGAGCAAATCCCCAATAGTAACGTTTAGATGTCAACGAATTTGAATCTAAAACATACCTTTTTCCATTCATTTCAAGGATGCCAAAATAATAGACATCCAAGGCTTTAAAATTAACTTCCATTTATTTTCTTTCTGAATTAATGTTATTTGCCAATTAAGTAACTTATACGATATCACAAAACTTTACTGTTCTTCTATTTTTTCAAGAACAATTTGACCTTGCTTATAGGGAAGAGCAATTGGGTAACTTCCTAGAGTAAACATGAAAAAGAATAAGCATACGATTCCATTGATTACCAAAAAAGCTCCTTCTGTTCCATTATTCAAACCAAGAAAGAAAAGTAAACAAATGAAAATTGCTCCAACTAAAGGATATACTCCTCCGTTACTTTTCTTAATAGTTGTAAAGGTAACTGTGTATTTACGACTGTTTTTAGGAATCCATTTATCCGCTTTTTTATGGGCCACCTTTAACGAAATCAGAATGGCAAAATAAGAAATCAGCATTGAAATTGCAAAGAGCAATAACTTTAATAACACTTGCTCACTAAGATTGTTTTGAATAAAAAGCCGCTTTAGAACATCGTAACCAACTTTAACAATTGGTTGGACAATAATGGCTGCCATTGTTGTACTGACAGGTGTTGTGGGTTTAATTTCGAACTGGGTATTATTCTTTTCAATCTCCACCATATCCACTGTAATCGTATCTGTTTTAATTCCCCAGTAATAACTCTTAGGACTCATTGTACTCGTATCCATGATATACTTCTTCGATTCTTGATCTATCTGGACAATCTGAAAACAGGTCATATTTGAATTTTTAAATTTTAATTCCATTGATTTTTCACCTTGCTTCTATTCAGTTATTTTCTATGTGTACTTCTGAATATAAGAATATTTCACCTATTTTCCAAATTTTGAGAGAACGAATGACCCTATTTTTTTGATGACTGCTATTACAACTAAAACCATCGCATACAATAAAAATGGCGGGATTAAAAGAAGAGCGATTTTCCAGCCTTTGAAAAAAGCGAGTCCTTTTGTGGATTTAGTTGATTTAGCTGGTTTGACTTCTACCAGCTTCATTCGCAATAATTTCAAAGTAACTTCTTCTTGTCTTGCATCAAGCGAAACACTCTTTTCTCCTGAGTTTTCGCCATTAAGATAGGCCTGAGCCATTCTGACCAGATACAATCTCTCATCTTCTGTCGCAATGGTACGAAATAGCTCCATTGCTTCACTTCTATTCCCTTTGAGGTACTCATTGACTGCCTTCAGATACATAGATTCCAATTGTGAGAATTTGGTATTTGTCCCTTCCTTTAGGACGGCATCATTGGGCTCTTTTTTGACCAGTATATCGTAGCGAGCTCTGTATGCCATCTTGAGTGGTTCAACATCTGCTAAATAGTCAGAGAGTAACTCCTCAAACTCATCTTCCTTCAAATCAGGTCTAGAAAATAGGTTCGCATTCAATAAAATTTCGTTTAATTTTACTTGTTCTGCATCTGTAAACTTTTGATTCTTTTTGAGTTCGTCTACAACTGCTTCAATGGATCCAAAGTCACCAATCCTATAGGAATAGAAAATAGTAGCAATCTGTACACGCGCTTTAATAGTTTTGATACTCTTTCTTTTTTGGTTCAGAATATAGCTTGCCATCAAGTCAAGATTTATGCCCTTATAGATAAGACTATTCAACTTTTTGATTAAAAGAGTATCTTTAATGATAACTAGAATCAGTTCCATCAGTAAGTAAGTCAAAAAACAAATGGTCGCGATCCTTTTACTTTGGGTCACTTGCACGACATATAAAAACGGTAAGGCTAGAATAATCAGTAGGACTATCACTGGAATATTGTAGCGTCTTCTTAGTTCTTTATAATCTTTAACCATAAATCTCCTTAATTGTTAGATTGTTGTGATTTGGTATTTGTTTGCTCTGTCTTAAAATAAGTCACTTAAAAGTCCAACTTAATGGTTTAATTCTAAAAGTTAACTCCTATCATGATACCGAAATTTTTCGACTGGGGCAACTTCCTCACTAGTTGGAAATAGTTGCAAGAAAAAAACCACCTCTCGGTGGTGTTTACTTTTTCTTTTGTGGAAAGAGGGGGAGCCCTAGGGTCGCGATTTTCTCAGCGGGGATCTTCATGCCATCCTTGATCCACTTGGAGATGACAGAGACAATAGCTGAGCTCCAGAAAGAATTGAGGTAGCTGCCAGCGCCATTTGATGAGCTGCCATTTCGTTTTTCTAAAAAGTCATAGACTGCCTTGGTTAAGAGTCGCTCAAAATTGTAATCAATAGCTAGGCTGATGATCTTGGCTTCTTTCTTAACTTCCTTAAAAAGATAGACCCAGACCTGGTAGAGATCTGTCTTGAGGTTGTAGCCATCTAAAGACTTGGTAATCTTTGCGATACTAGATTGAAAGATAGACTCTAGAATCTCTTCTTTTGATCCATAATTGCGATAAAAGGCGGCGCGAGAGACCCCAGCACGCTGAACCAGCTCAGAGATGGTGATCTTTTTCAGATCTTTTTTCTCCAATAGTTGCAGGAGAGAGATTTCGATGGATTCTCGTGTAATCGCATTGTTTTCTTGGTTAAATCGTTTGAGATTTTCCAAGGATTTCTCGGATATTTTTCTTTCTGCCATAACATTTACTTTCTATCTGTCTCACCTGATGTTATCTGCTTGGATAGCATGGTACTTCATGATATAATTGTAAAAGAAGACAAACTACTTGTCAATGTACATTTTTATACAATTATGAGGTATGAACTGATGAAATGGAAAATTATTGCGGATTCAGGCTGTGACTACCGCTCTTTGGACAACCTGGCACCAGATACGGAGTTTGTCAGTGTCCCACTGACCATCCAAGTGGGTGATACCATCTATACAGATGATGCCCAACTCAATATCGATCAGATGATGGGGGAGATGTATGCGACTGCGACTGCATCTAAGTCTGCCTGCCCAAGTCCGGATGATTATATGAAGTCTTTTGAAGGGGCGGATAATATCTTCGTTGTTACCATCACAGGGACCCTTTCTGGTAGTTACAATAGTGCTGAGGTGGCCAAGAAAATTTATCTGGAAGAGCATCCGAATACCAATATTCACGTCATTAATAGCTTGTCAGCTGGGGGCGAGGTGGACCTAATCGTTCGCAAGCTCAACCAGTTGGTCGCTGAAGGTCTCGATTTTGATCAAGTGGTTGATGTGATCACTACTTATCAGTCTAAAACTAAGTTGCTCTTTGTTTTGGCTAAGGTCGATAATCTGGTCAAAAATGGGCGTCTCAGCAAATTGATCGGAACGGTTGTCGGGCTCCTCAATATCCGTATGGTTGGGGAAGCTAGTAAGACAGGTACCCTCGAGTTGCTTCAAAAAGCACGGGGCCAAAAGAAAGCGATCAAGGCTGCTTTTGATGAATTAATCAAGGCAGGCTATAATGGCGGACATATTACCATTGCCCACCGCAACAATGAAAAATTTATCGAGCAATTCTCTGAATTGGTTCGTGAAAAATTTACCCGTGCAAACATCGAAGTCCTTCCTACTTCTGGACTTTGTAGTTTCTACGCCGAAGAAGGCGGCCTCCTCATGGGGTATGAAATTTAAGTTACCACTAAAAAGAGGCTAGGACAAAAGTCCTAGCCTCTCAATTGTTTTTGGATTGTCGAGCAAGACGCAGTGGTTGAGTGGGCTCTACTACACTGATTTCATCAGCTTTACAGCCCTACTCAACTGTGCGGAGGTGGGACGACGAAATTGAATTCTAACGAATGACCGATTTCTGTCCCACTCTCTTTTTTTATTCTCCGATCTCTTGGTAGAGGGTACGGATTTTTTTGCGGTAAATGGTATAGCTGATCCCAGCTCCGATTAGCAGGATGACACTATAAAGGATCACAGCCAGCAGGGTGCTGACGGAATGATAGGTCCAAATGAAGCTAACCATGATCAAGAGAAACATCACAAAGATAAAGACAATCAAGAGGATAGACTGAAGAACTGCATTCCCACGATGACGGGTCATCAACTCTGTGATATTGGTCCAATTGGTACTAAAATTTTGAAAATCTTTGACATAGTCTCGAATGCAGATCGGAATGGTGGTTACGACCCAGATCAACAACATGGCAAGGATGGCCATGGGATGCACGCCAAAATAGAGACAAACGCCAACCAGAAGAAGGACAGGAAGAATGGATTGCACCAAATAGAGCAACCAAAACTTCATAAAGAGATAGCGTTTGAAATCAATAGGGAGCGATCTCAAGTACTCAAAGTTTTCACGCTCCAGCGAAATACCGATACTGGTCAAGCCTCCAAAACTATTGAAAACACCGATCAAGAAGGCAACAAGGGCCAGTGGCACCAGATACTGGGGTGTCAAGTAAGGACTGAGGCCGCCGATATTTTTCGATGCTCCTGCTGCTCCACTAAGTAAGAAAATGTAAGGCAGAATACTCATCATCAAGAGAACTTGGACCATAAGGGTTCCATCAAGCAAGAGTCTGCGATGATACTGAATGACAAATCGTCTAAAAGAGTCTTTCTGACCCACATGGAGAACTCTCACGCGCTCTTTAACAGTTTGGTTGGTCGCAACTGCAAGGGCCGCATCATAGAACTGCGGGATCACGATTTTGCGAACCAGGCCGATCAAGACCAGAAGGACCAGGATCCAGCCCAGGAGGCCAAGGATTGCTCCGGCGTCAAAAGGATGGAGGATGAACTGATGAAAGGCCGTAAAAGGTGGAAATAGAATGGGAATATCTGCGCCCCCTGTCACTTCTACCCGATGGGTCTGGACTAGATTCAGATAGAGATAAGCTCCTAGACTCAGAAGAGAACCAATTCCGACCATGATGTTGGAGACCAGGGTCGTGTGTTTTTTGAAAAAGAGGGTCTTAGTGATCAGATGGGATAGGATGATCGTCGCTAAAAAGAGAACGCCTAAGAGAATTAAGGCACAAAAGAGGCCTAGCAGGATCCCTAACGGATTGAAGCCGCCTGCTTGGACAGGCAGGATCAGAAAATAGCTAACCAAGGGAAGGATAGCCATGAGAAGGGTCAGGATGACCGAGATACTCTTTCCAGCAATGACTTCCGCATCTGAGAAGGCATAGGGCCTGTAAAACTGGAGGTCCTTGCTCTCATAAAAGACATTGTAAAAGCTCATGAAGCCTTGGGAAATGGTCATCAAGGAAAAAAGGGCCACCATATTGACAAAGAAGGCTGGTTGGTTCACAAAATCATAGATACTAAAGAGCAAGCCAAATATAACGAAATAGACCAGGCCTAAAAAGAGGTAGTTGAGCACCGATTTACGGGCAACATTGAGTTTGACGTCCGGTTTTTTGGCCTGTTTGGCACGTAATTTTGCGATCTGAGCAGGCTGACTGGCATAGATGATATTAACATTGACCAGCTGCTGGATGATCTTAAGACGCATGACCGCCACCTTCTTCCTTCCGACCCGCTAAGCTGAGATAGATACTTTCCAGACTTTGTTCGGGATGCTGGCCCTTCAATTCCTCGATTGTCCCATAGAAAATGAGATTTCCTTTTTTGAGAATGGCGATTTTATCACAGAGTTGTTCGGCTACTTCTAAGACGTGGGTAGAGAAAATAACCGTCTTGCCCCGATCCGCATGCTGGCGCATCATTTGTTTTAAATCGTAAGAAGCCTGTGGGTCCAAACCGGTCATCGGTTCGTCCAAGACCCAGATATCTGGATCTGACAAGAGGGCTGCAATGACGAAGACCTTCTGGCGCATCCCATGTGAAAAGGATTCAATCACTTCATAGCGGTGGCTCTGAAAATCAAAGATCCTAAGAAGCTCTTCCAAGCGTTGATCACAGTCTTTCTGACTCATATCATAAGAGGTCGCAACCAACTCCCAGAATTCATTGGCTGTGAGACGCAAGAAAAGATCTGGCGAATCCGCCACATAACCGATCTTCTTTTTGATCGCCAGTCGATGGCTATAGAGGTCCTGACCATCCACTTCAATTGATCCAGTGGTTGGGGTGATGACACTGACCAGGCTCTTAATCGTCGTTGACTTTCCAGCTCCGTTGTGGCCAATCAGGCCGACAATTTGCCCATCTTCGATGGTCAGATCCAAGTGGTTGAGGGCAATGTGTCCATCGTAATCTTTGGTAACTCCGTGAAATGTAATCATGCTAACTCCCTTTTTGATCCTCACAGGGACCGTTTTTTCTTATTCTGTTGATAAGCGATCATCGAAATGGTAGAGCAATTCTAGCAGATAGTTTGGAATGGTCTCCAAGAAGTCTTCTTTGTAGACCCGCTCTCCTCGCTTATGTAATTCTTTACCCCATGGTCCTAGATTCACTGCTGGGACCTGAATTTGGGCAATTTTTTCCAGATCCAGATCATAGACCTGAGCTGGTGTGGCCAGGCTATCTAGGACGACTTGATAAGAAGCTACATCCTTTTCCAAGGCACAATAACTGGTGTCGTTAATCCCCATAAAGTATTCTTCGACTTTTAAGAGGTAACCTCTTGTGTCCAGATACTCGCGGTAATCAGTGATGAGGGACACGATATTGAAATCGGTATTGTCTAAAAAGCGGCAATTCATGGAAGGATAATATGGGGGCGCAAAACCGATGACTACCATAGGATCTTTATCTCCGAGAAACTCAAGGAGTCGCTGGATTTGCTGAATCGCAAGGCTCTGGTAGCTGGTCCCATTACGAAAATCTTGCTCCGCTTTTTTATTAGAAGCTTCTCTAAAGTCTTGGTAGCCCTCTAAGGCTTGGCAACGTTCCTCTAGTTCTTGATAGGTGATGACTCTTGGCCTTGCAATAATATGGTCTTGGCCTGCCTGATCCTGCAAGTGCTCGTACTTCTTGTAAAAGGCGTCCAAGGCCTCCTGACTAAGCTCATAAATCCGCTGTAGGAGCTCTTGGGGTGTTTTCTTCAAATGCAACACACTGAAATAACCAGCCGCATAGAGCACGGTCGATACATCGTACTGCTCCTTCAAATCTCTGAGATAGGACCAAGAAGGAAGAGGAGACGTTTCTCCCAAGGCCTGATCTGCCAGATCGGGATGAAGATCCAGCTGGCTTGCGATGGCCACCAAGAGCGACAAGGCATTGATCCCTTTAAGAGGTTCCTTCATATGGGACAAGACACCTTGCGCCACAACGACTGGCATTAGTTTACCGACTGTACCGATGTGAAGAACCTTTTCTTTTCCTAATTCTGATTCAAAGGGCTCTGAATCCACTGCTAATACATAATCCAGATCAAAGGTTTCCTGTAAATCAGTGAGGAGGCCCAAGGCTCCCCGCATCCCACGGGAATAGGATTCCTCATCTCCAACAGAGAGATAGAGCAGGTTGACCTGACCTCCTGAGGGATCCGCCGCATAGGATTCTAGAACCCCTAATTGAAGGGCCAAAGCTGCTTTCATATCGCAAGACCCTCTGCCAAATTTCCACTCCCCAGAAGCTAAATCTTCCTGCATATCTGGTCGCATATCTAGTGTTTTCAAGGCTTCTGCTACTTGATCAGAATCGAGTGCGATTTCTGCCAAATTACCATAGTCTTCTAAATCGACTGTATCATGGTGGTGGAAAAGGATAACTGTTTTTTTCTTGCCCTTATCAACCAAGGCCCAATTGACCGACCGATGCAAGTGATCCTGTGGCACCTGATAGCGCCCAAAATGGTCCGG
>CAJZGQ010000031.1 GCA_916048115.1 uncultured Streptococcus sp.
CCATTCAGTCTCAGTCTTGCCTGGAACATAATAGCCTTGAGGTCTTAAAAGAAATTCATTGTCCGACCTTGGTTCTTGGTGCCCTCGAAGATGATGTGATTGGTGTGAAGGGATCCAAGGAATTGGCAAAAGCGATTTCGGGTTGTCAGCTCCTTATTCTTAAGCATTCAGGTCATGCTCTGTATGAAGAAAATAAAGCATTTCAAGAGGCTGTCTGTGAATTCTTAAACTAAAAAAGCTGGAATTTTCCAGCTTTTTTATGTTAGTTAAATCGCAAAGAGATCGTTTAGGTTTTCTGCCATGGTTGGGTGGGTAAAGATTTGTTTTGCGATGTAAGTATAAGGAATCTTGTTGTCCATAGCCATGGTGATCAGGTTGATGAGTTCACCAGCGGCTTCCCCAAAGAGAGTTGCTCCAAGGATTTCTTTGGTTTCTGGGTTGACCACAGCTTTGAAGGCCCCTCGGAGGTCTGCATTGACATGGCCACGTGGCATGGCAGCAACTGGTAATTCTTTGACAGCCACTGGAAGTCCTTTGTCGCGTGCTTCTTGCTCAGTCAAGCCGACTTGGGCCAATGGAGGAGCAATGAAGAGTGTTGTCGCATAGTTTCCGCGTGTTTCAAGATTGTAGCTACCATCTCCTGTAAGGTAGTTGAAGACGATGCGGAAGTCATCGAGGGACATATAGGTGAATTGAGGCCCACCATTGACATCCCCAACTGCAAAGACACCAGGGACGCTGGTTTCCAAATGACGGTTGACTTGAATCGCTCCACGATCAGTGACTTGAATATCTGTATTTTCAAGACCAAGACCAGCTGTATTTGGCTTACGTCCCGTTGCGTAGAGAAGAACATCAAACTCGAAGTCTCCTTTATCGGTTACAAGGGTTAAGCTGGCTTCACCATCTTTGACTTCTTGGGTATGAACGCCTTGCAAGAATTGAATGCCATCTTCTTCAAGGTAGCCTTTTGCAAGAGCTGCAATGCTTGGCTCGATCCGTGGCAAGAATGCTTCAGAAGCATCCAATACTGTTACTTGGCTACCCAAGGTATTGTAGAGGTGGGCAAATTCCAATCCGATTGGTCCACCACCAAGGACACCCAGGCGTTTAGGTAGATTTTCCAGCCGTTGAATACCGGTTGAATCTACAGCAAATTTGCTTTCAGCCAGTCCAGGGATTGGAAGGATAGTTGGCACTGCACCAGTATTAATAATAATGGTTTCAGCAGTCAATTCTTCCTTTTCATCTCCGGCTTGAATTTCGATGACCTTGTTGGAAAGGAAACGAGCAGTAGCGTCGATGATGTCTACACCAGTTCCAGCAATGGTTGCGTAGTTCTTGCCGTTGAGACGAGTGGTGACCGCATTTTTCTCATTCATGGCTTGCTCAAAATCCAAGCCTTTTTCTGCGGCAACAATCAAGGTCTTGGTGGGAATACAAGCGATATTGATACAAGTACCACCGTACATAGATTTGCTCTTTTCAATCAGAGCGACTTTTTTACCTTGGCTTGATAATTTCGCTGCGAGTGTTTTACCAGCTTTACCAAATCCAATCACAATAACATCATACATTAACATATGTTACACCTTCTTTCGTCTTCTATTGTATCAAACCCATTTTAAAAAGTCTGAAATCTGCTACGGGATTTTTTAGGAGCTCATGGGAAGGGGGAAAGAGGGACAAGAAGTCTGCTTTCATGGTATAATAAAGGGTCGGTGACCCGGATGGTCACACATGAGTTAGAAAGAGCAAACCAGATGGACGGAATTATTAATGTAAAAAAAGAAGCAGGGATGACTTCACATGATGTGGTCTTTAAACTGCGAAAAATCTTAGGTACCAAGAAGATTGGCCATGGAGGGACTCTAGACCCGGATGTGGTGGGGGTGCTTCCGATTGCCGTTGGAAAGGCGACCCGGATGGTTGAATTTATGCAGGATGAGGGTAAAATCTACGAGGGAGAAATCACTTTGGGATTCTCTACCACGACGGAAGATGCCAGCGGGGAAATCGTTGAGCGGACGCCATTAGAAGCACCTTTAGATGCAGCAGAGGTAGACAGTATGATTGCCCAAATGGTGGGTGAAATAGAGCAGGTACCGCCTATGTACTCAGCAGTCAAGGTCAATGGGCGCAAGCTCTATGAATATGCACGGGCAGGAGAAGAAGTGGAACGCCCTGTCCGGCAGGTAACCATTTATGAATTCACGCGCACCAGTGAGATCGGCTATGAGACAGGTCTAGCCCGTTTTCGTTTCCGGGTTAAATGCAGCAAGGGGACTTATATCCGGACCTTGTCGGTGGATTTGGGTCAAAAGCTAGGCTATGCAGCTCATATGTCTTACTTAACACGAACTAGTGCCGCTGGATTGTCGCTGGATGATGCCCTGACCCTGGAAGAGCTTGCTGAAAAAGTAGCGAAAGGAGATTTGAGTTTCCTTCATCCTCTTGAAATTGGGATAGGAGATCTAGAAAAAGTAGATCTGACAGCAGAAGAGGTTGGCGAAGTCCAAGTAGGACGCTTTATTCCAGTCGAGAGCGAAGCCAGAGAGTTGGCTGCTTTTTACCAAGGAAAATTGGTAGCCATTTTAGAAAAAAGAGAAGAACTTTACAAACCTCGAAAAGTTTTTCTAACAGAAAGTGTGTTACAATAAATTTATGAATATTCGTACGATAACTACTGCTAACCAGATCTACTTGGAGAATGAGACAGTTTTGGTTCTGGGCTACTTTGATGGCCTGCATCTGGGGCATCAAGAACTTTTTAAAAAGGCGCGTCAGATCGCGGATGAAAAAGGCTTGAAGGTTGCTTTGTTAACCTTCCCTGAATCTCCTAAGTTGGCCTTTGTTCGCTACCAACCAGAATTGCTGCTTCATTTGCAGAGTCCTGAGGATCGGTTCCAAAAATTAAACGAACTAGGAGTGGATGAGCTCTTTCTCATTGATTTTACGACTGATTTTGCTTCTAAAACAGCGAAAGAATTTGTTGATCAATTTGTCAAAGCCTTGAGAGCCCGAGTTTTAATTGCTGGATTTGATTATAGTTTTGGCTCTGATAAGAAAACAGCCTCTGACTTAGCTGCCTATTTTGATGGTCAGGTGGAAGTCATTTCTCCTGTATTGGATCAGGGGGAAAAGATCAGTTCGACCCGCATCCGTCAAGCTGTCATAAAAGGGCGTGTCAAAGAAGCTTCCCGTTTACTTGGTCACCCTTTATCCAGTCGGGGAATTGTTGTCCATGGGGATGCGAGGGGAAGGACCATTGGCTATCCTACTGCCAATCTAGCACCGATTGATCGGACCTATCTACCATCAGATGGAGTCTATGTAGTTGATGTCGATTTTAAAGGGCATACCTATCGGGGCATGGCTTCTGTCGGGAAGAATATTACCTTTGATGGGAAAGAGCTTCGGTTTGAAGTCAATCTTTTTGACTTTTCAGGAGACATCTACGGTCATACCCTGACCATTCACTGGTTAGATAAGATTCGAGAAATGGTCAAATTTGATGGGATAGATCAACTAGTGGCTCAACTAGAAGAAGATGAAGCAGTTTCACGAAACTGGACCGAGGATTAGGAAGCTACCTAGTCCTTTTTCTGCTGTCTTTTGGGGGATAATGAAAGTGGTTTCTTTTTTTCTACTGAAATTCAGAAAAATCGTCGAGAAATCAAAAAAGCGCTTTTCAAGCACCTATTTTTTTTGTATAATAGAGTCAGATAGTTATATATAAAAAAGAAGTGAACCACATGATTACATTATTTTTATCACCGAGTTGTACATCATGTCGAAAAGCTCGGGCTTGGTTAAAAAAGCACGATGTTCCATTTAAAGAACACAATATAATGACAAGTCCTTTGAGCAAACAGGAGTTGACAAGTATATTGGCCTTGACCGAAAACGGAACAGACGACATTATTTCAACTCGTTCAAAAATTTTTCAAAAATTGGATGTTGATGTTGAAGATTTATCGATCTCAGCCTTGATTCATCTGATTGAGGAAAATCCAAGTCTCTTGAGGAGACCGATTATTTTAGATAACAAACGCATGCAGATCGGCTTTAACGAAGACGAAATTCGGGCCTTCTTGCCGCGGAGTTATCGTAAACAAGAGTTACGCTCTGCCACTCTAAGAGCAGAAATAAACTAAGAAGTATGTCGAATGCAAAAGAATTATAGTTACCCACTGGACTTATCGTGGAGCACTGAAGAGCTTGCTTCAGTGCTTTCTTTTTTCAATAAAGTTGAAGAAGCCTATGAAAGTAAGGTAGAGGCCAAAGAATACATGGAAGCCTACCGAGCTTTTAAGAAGGTCGTGCCTAGTATCGGAGAAGAAAAACGTCTCGGACGGGAGTTCGAAGAAGTGAGCGGTTACTCTCTCTATCGTGCGACCCAGGCTGCAAATCAAAAAGAGGAAGGATGGTTTTCTCTTGAAGAATAAGTTAGAGTTTGCCAAACAAATCGTTTTTGAGGCTGGAGACTACTTGCGTCTTCATCTCCATGATGACTTGATGATCTCAAAAAAGACTGGGCCGACAGATTTAGTAACCCAGATGGATCAACAGGTTCAAAATGATTTGGTTGAAAAAATCACAAATCGCTACCCAGAAGATCGGATTTTTGCGGAGGAAGATGGCCTTCGTTCACCGATTTCAGAAGGATCCGTTTGGGTGATTGATCCCATTGATGGGACCAATAATTTTGTAACCCAAAAGGAAGATTTTGCGGTCATGGTGGCCTATTTTGAAGACGGAATTGGTCGGTTTGGCCTGATCTACGATGTTATGCGTGATTACCTTTTTTACGGGGGTGGAGAATTCCCTGTTTATCGCAATGATCTTGAACTGACGCCCTTTGTGGACCAGCCATTGGAAAACTTTCTGATTGCGTCAAATGTCGGTATGCTTGAGAAAAATGACTGGGGAATGGCCGATCTTGGCATGGATTCACTAGGAATCCGGGTCTATGGTAGTGCCGGTATTAGTTTTTCAAAAATTCTCTCAGGTGGTATTTTAGCTTACTTTAGCTATATCTGGCCATGGGACTATGCAGCCGCAGCGATCATGGGAGAACAGTTAGGCTATACCGTCCTAAATCTAAATGGGGATAAACCTAATTACCAGACAGTCGAACCTATTATGATGGTTCCAAAAGTGAAGTTAACAGAGATTCAAACCTATCTTAAGAAAGGGAGAAGTTAAATGAATTTTCCCAATGGTTTTAAAGAAAAATACCAGCATCTTCTAGGTGAGGATGCTGCTGCTTTTTTTGCGACCTTTGATCAAGAAGCAGTAGCAGCCTTTCGCACCAATCCTTTGAAAGAAGCACAAAAAGTCTTTGATGATCCGATTCCCAATACTCCTTGGGGCCATTATGGAAAGGTCTCAGGGAAATCCATCGAACACGCGACGGGCTTGGTCTATTCACAAGAACCAGCAGCTCAGATAGTGGCCCAAGTCGCCCAACCAAAGCCTGGGATGAAGGTCCTAGACTTAGCCGCAGCACCTGGTGGTAAGACGACGCAACTCTTGTCTTATTTGGACAATCAAGGACTCTTGGTCTCCAATGAAATCCACAAGGGACGCTCGAAAATTCTCGTAGAGAATGTCGAACGCTTTGGTGCTCGAAATGTGCTGGTGACCAATGAGTCAGCCGATCGCCTGGCCAAAGTTTTCTCAGGCTTTTTTGATCTGATTGTATTAGATGCTCCTTGTTCGGGCGAGGGGATGTTTCGTAAGCAACCAGATGCCATGGACTATTGGTCTGTCGAATATCCTCGAGAGTGTAGTCTTCTTCAAAGAGAAATTCTGGAGAATGCCCTCAAGATGTTGGTCCAAGGTGGTTCCTTGGTTTATTCAACCTGTACCTGGGCTCCAGAGGAAAATGAAGAAATTGTATCCTGGCTTTTGGAAAACTATGAGCTGGAGCTGGAAACGATCGAGAAGATCAATGGTATGGCAGAAGGCATTGACTATCCAGAAACCGCGCGTATGTATCCTCATCGCTTTAAAGGGGAGGGCCAATTTGTCGCTAAGTTTCGTTATCTAGGAGAGAATCGGCCTGCTAAAATCCCTTCCAAAAAGGACCAATTATCTGCTGAACAAAAGAAATGGTGGCAGGAATTTGCTAAGAAACATTTGAAGATTACTCTAGAAGGGGTCCTTGAAATCTTTGGTGACGAGCTGTATTTGGTTCCACTTGGTTTACCTGATTTGCGAAAAGTAAAAATTGCCCGAAATGGCTTGCACCTAGGAACCTTCAAGAAAAATCGATTTGAACCTAGTTTTGCCCTTGGTCTAGCTCTGAAACCGAGTGAAGTCAAAGAGACCGTTTCGATCACGCCTGAGGACTTTGTTCATTATGTGGCGGGAGAAACAGTTCAATTGAACGAATCGCATCCAAATGGATGGTACCAGGTCCTGGTAGAAGGCAATGGTTTGGGCTTTGCCAAAGTGACCGGGCAAACCCTGAAAAATTTCTATCCAAAGGGGCTTCGTTTTAGGTAAAATGCTGGGCAAAGAACCCGTTCTATGATATAGTGGAAGTACAGTTTTTTTGAAAAAAACTTGTCAAAATCATAAGTGAAATAGTGAAATATCAAGGAGACATGATTTGAAAAAGTCTAAAAAGCTGATCCTAGGACTAGCGACGATCGCATTAGCAGGAAGTTTATCTGCTTGTGCTTCTTGGATCAATCGCGGAGAATCCATCACTGCTGTTGGATCCACTGCCTTGCAACCCTTGGTTGAAGGAGTGGTAGATCGCTACATTGAAGAACATCCTGGTAAGATTGTGAATGTACAAGGAGGAGGTTCTGGTACAGGACTTTCACAAGTTCAATCAGGTGCTGTGGACATCGGAAATAGTGACCTGTTTGCAGAGGAAAAGTCTGGGATCGATGCCTCTAGTCTGGTCGATCATCAGGTAGCCGTAGCAGGGACAGCCATCATTGCCAATAAAAATATCTCGATCGACAATCTGACAACGGAGCAATTGCGAAAGATCTTTACAGGTGAATATACCAACTGGAAGCAGTTGGGTGGTCCAGATCTTGAGATCACGATTGTGAACCGTGCCGTAGGTTCTGGTAGCCGTGCTGTCTTTGATGCCATTATCATGGATGGCAAACAACCCAAGCAGGCCCAAGAGCAAGACTCTAATGGAATGGTGAAAAATATCGTTTCTCAAACGCCAGGAGCCATCTCTTATCTAGCCTTTACCTACTTGGATAGCAGTGTCAAAACCATGAAGCTCAATGGTTATCAACCAACCAAAGCCAATGTCGTCAACAATAACTGGCCGATCTGGTCTTACGAACATATGTATACCAAGGGAAAACCCAATGAGTTGTCTAAAAAATTCATTGACTACATGATGACGGATGAGGTTCAGCAAAAGGTTGTTGGTAAGATGGGCTATATCCCAATCAATGATATGAAAGTCACCCGTGATTTAAAAGGGAATGTGACAAAAAAATAAAAGAATTAGGTAAAAAATGAACGAAGTAGCAAAAAAAATGCTGACGAAATCAAAAAACTCCCGCCTAGAAAAATTTGGGAAAACCATTACTTTTTTATGTATGAGTTTGATTGTCGTGGTCGTTGCCATGATTTTGATTTTCGTGGCCCAAAAGGGTTTATCGACTTTCTTTGTCAATAAAGTCAATATCTTTAGTTTTCTATTTGGGAGTACTTGGAATCCTGCTGCAAAGGAATTCGGAGCCCTACCAATGATTCTAGGTTCCTTTATTGTAACCTTGCTTTCTGCCCTCTTGGCAACGCCGTTTGCCATTGGTGCAGCAGTTTTCATGACAGAAGTCTCTCCTAAAGGAGCTCGTTTCTTGCAACCAGTGATTGAGCTCTTAGTGGGAATTCCTTCAGTTGTTTACGGATTTATTGGCCTTCAAGTGGTCGTCCCATTTACGCGTAGTCTCTTTGGTGGGACTGGTTTTGGGATTCTCTCAGGGGTCTTTGTCCTCTTTGTTATGATCCTGCCAACTGTCACCTTTATGACGACCGATAGCCTCCGAGCTGTTCCCCGTCATTACCGGGAAGCTAGTATGGCCATGGGAGCAACCCGTTGGCAAACCATTTGGCATGTCACGCTCAAGGCAGCCCGCTCTGGAATCTTTACAGCGGTCGTCTTTGGAATGGCGCGTGCCTTTGGGGAAGCCTTGGCTATCCAGATGGTGGTTGGAAACTCTGCAGTGGTGCCAACCTCGCTCACAACACCAGCTTCCACCCTCACCTCTATTTTGACCATGGGAATCGGAAATACCGTCATGGGTACGGTCAATAACAATGTTCTTTGGTCACTCGCCTTGGTATTGCTCCTCATGAGTCTTGCCTTTAACAGTGTGATTAAACTGATTACGAAAGAAAGAGGTAAGAAGAACTATGCACGCTAAACGAATGGATAAAATTGCAACAGGAGTACTGTATGCTATTTCAGGGATCATCGTTGCGATTCTTGCCTCATTGATTCTTTATATCTTGGTCCGTGGCTTGCCCCATGTATCCTGGCACTTCTTGACTGGGAAATCCTCTTCTTATCAAGCAGGAGGAGGGATCGGAATTCAATTGTATAATTCCTTTTTCCTCTTAGTCATTACCTTGGTGATTTCTTTCCCACTTTCTCTTGGGGCTGGGATTTACCTTTCTGAGTACGCTAAAAAAGGGCGCTTGACCAATTTGGTTCGTACCTGTATTGAGATCTTGTCTTCCTTGCCATCGGTTGTTGTAGGTCTCTTTGGTTACTTGGTCTTTGTTGTCCAGTTCAAATATGGATTTTCGATCATTTCAGGGGCCTTGGCCTTGACCGTCTTTAACCTGCCCCAGATGACCCGCAATATCGAAGATAGCTTGCAGCACGTCCATCATACGCAGCGCGAAGCAGGTTTAGCACTGGGCTTGTCTCGTTGGGAAACCGTGATTCATGTCGTGGTACCGGAGGCTCTTCCAAGCATTATTACTGGGGTCGTATTGGCATCAGGACGGATCTTCGGGGAAGCGGCTGCCTTGATCTATACAGCAGGTCAATCGGCTCCAGCTCTTGATTGGTCAAACTGGAACATCTTTAGTGTGACGAGTCCGATTTCGATCTTCCGTCAGGCTGAAACCTTGGCCGTCCATATCTGGAAGGTTAACAGTGAAGGAACCATTCCAGACTCGATCGAAGTCTCAGCTGGTTCTGCCGCCGTTCTTTTGATCTTTATCTTGATCTTTAACTTTGGAGCCCGCAAACTCGGAAGTTACCTCCATAAAAAATTAACATCTGCTTAAAGGAGAAGAAATGTCAAAATACAATTGGGATGAGAGACACATCATTACTTTTCCTGAAGAAAAGGTGGTCCTATCGACTAAAGATTTGCATGTCTATTATGGAACGAACGAGTCCATTAAAGGCGTCGACATGCAGTTTGAAAAGAATAAGATTACAGCCTTGATCGGTCCTTCAGGATCTGGGAAATCAACTTACCTTCGTAGTTTGAACCGGATGAATGATACCATCGATATTGCGCGTGTTACGGGTGAAATTTGGTATGAAGGAATCGATGTTAACCGTCCAGATATCAATGTCTATGAAATGCGCAAGCACATCGGGATGGTTTTCCAACGGCCCAATCCTTTTGCCAAATCGATTTACAAAAATATCACCTTCCCGCATGAACGTGCTGGTGTGAAAGACAAGAAGGTCTTGGACGAATTGGTCGAAACTTCTTTGAAACAGGCAGCCCTATGGGATCAGGTCAAGGACGATCTTCACAAATCAGCTCTGACACTTTCAGGTGGTCAACAGCAACGACTTTGTATCGCGCGGGCTATTTCTGTGAAGCCGGATATCCTACTCATGGATGAGCCAGCTTCAGCGCTTGATCCGATCGCAACAGCGCAATTAGAAGAAACCATGCTGGAGCTGAAGAAAGATTACACCATTGTCATTGTGACCCACAGCATGCAACAAGCAGCCCGTGCTAGTGATTATACCGGTTTCTTTTATCTGGGAAACCTCATCGAGTACGATAAGACTTCGAATATTTTCCAAAATGCGAAATTGCAATCGACCAACGATTATGTATCGGGTCACTTTGGATAAAGTAATATGACAACAAAAAGGAAAATAGAATGACAGAACCAATTTTGCAAGTCAAGGACTTGTCGGTTTATTACAATAAAAAGAAGGCTTTGAATAGTGTCTCTTTGGATTTTGCTCCAAAGGAGATTACAGCCTTGATTGGTCCTTCAGGATCAGGGAAATCTACCCTTTTAAAAGCCATTAACCGCATGGGAGACCTTAACCATGAGGTCACCACCACAGGGACCATCCTCTACAACGGTCACAATATCTACGGACCACGGACCGATACGGTCGAATTGCGTAAGGAAATCGGAATGGTCTTCCAACAGCC